>JALEGR010000061.1 GCA_022763265.1 Minisyncoccota bacterium
CCAACTCATCTTCATAAGAAAAACTGGTTTTCTTAAATTGTTCTTTCTTACGCCTAGAATGAAATGCTAAGCACACATCCTTGTCTAGTGCATCATTAGCAAAAAACGCACGACGCATATTATGAAGCTTATCGATTTCCTCCTTAGATAAACCTTGGACATCAATACCAGATAATCGAATCAACTGGCATATTGAATTATTCTTAGTAACAAGTGTCTTTTGATCCCAAAGAATTTCATCCAGAGGAATAAAATCCGGAAAGAGATATGTTACAACATTATCATCATAGATATGATCAACTGGTTCTATGGTTTGTGGTTTAGAAGCGTTAGCGGACATAACGTATCTTCCTAAACATGCGGATACCAAAATATCTCAATTGTGTGCTTAAGACTGCATACCAACGCTTATCTTTTCGAGTCAGTATTAACCCAAACACATAGACCACAACAAACGTTATAGCAGCAACGATTAAATTATTTCCAAATAACATGCCAACAGAAGCAGTTACCATCAGACTAAAGAATAAATAATCGAAAGGAACTCCCTTAAAGATCAAAGGTTCCGTCAGAGAGTTCCACACCTTATAACGATCGTTATGAGCCATATCCTACAATCCATTTAGCAATGGTAAGGACATTAGACAAAAGGAAGGTTGTGAAGACGATAATAAAAGCCTTCATAAACTCCATTTTACCTTGAACCATTTGGAAAATAACATAGAGCAGCACCGCAGCAGTCACAGCAAATGCAAACCACCCTGTTGTCAAAAATTCCAAGATAACATCACCTTTCTCAGTAGATTCCTTGAAAAGCTCATCTTCACTAACAGCAAAAGCTGTGTTAGCCAGAAAGACATATAAGAATGTTAGCATGTATGAAATACGCATAACTATCCTCTACTTCTTACGACGTACGATTTCAGATAAAGATGTTACGGCAATTTCAACGCTTTCACGTTTTTGCCCATCTTTATCATCGTAACTATTATTCTGAAGACGACCTTTCAGATGTACCAAAGAACCTTTATCAAGATGCTTCGCTTCAGATACTTCCAGAGGATTCCAAGCAACGGCTTTAAACCATTGTGGATCAGTCTCCTTCCATTCCTTTGCTTTATCATCAAAATATTTAGAAGACGTTGCTATGCTAAGCGTAGCAAATTCCTTACCGTCTTTGGTTGTGTGTATCTCAGGTTGTTTACCTAAGTTACCTTGTAGCTCAACATTATTAGTCATAATACACTCCTTAGTTTTTAGTTGAGTTCAAAAATCCTTCTTCCTCTAGCTTTACTAAGCCTTTTTTAAAGACATTGTGAACTAGATGGCTAAAGCTTGAAAATTCGAATGGCACGGCTTCTCTAACCTCATTAAGAGACTTTTGCTCATCTTCAGTAAAGCTCATGTATGCCTTATTTGATATTTCATAGCCTCTTTTCATGTATCTCCTCATTGATTTTGATTCGTTTATAATTTATGTTTTTACAAACACCATGATATATAACGATATGTTATATCACTATAAGTTATATGACGTCAAGGATATTTGCGTGAGTAAAAGAAAGTTTTGTCAGATGACACCTGAAGAAAAAGAAAAGCTTAAGGTTTTTGCAGCGTTTTATGATATTGACCTGCAAAATGCGGGTAGAGTAGCTATGTCACATACATTCAGGATAAATCCGCAATTAACTGAAAAGGATATTCCTACTCCAATCTCCCAAAGAACTTACGAAACGGTAGGCTTTACATTTACAGAAGAACACATTGCTAAGCTCTCACAATACCAAAAGCAAAAACACCTAAAGAATTTTAATACTGCTATGCGTGTTCTTATCTTTAAAGGCATTGAACTGGACGCGCTTTATCAATCAAACACGTAAAATGCTTGATCAACACGCAATCTATTAGATTGCTTCTGCATAGAAAACTCCGCATTCTTTAGCATAAATTTTACAAGCGTTTCCTCATCTTCCACAAAAGGTAAATATTGCTTCCCAAATTTAGTCATTTCTTGCTGTATAGGAATTGTATTCTCTTTCACCATAATATTTTTCATATCGTATCTCCTTTTACCTTAGTACTAATACGTACTTTTAGTTCACTAATGTTCTTGTATTTTGTCTTAGAGATATTTGATCTAAGGAATCTCTATAGACTTGCTCCCCTCTAACTAACCCCAAATAGGCGGCTATTAGGGTATCATCTTCTATGGCATTATTTCTTTTGAACGTCTCTAACTGAGCGTTCTGATTGTCGTCGAACCCTACAGTAACCAGTAGTTTGCCTTTTTGCAGAGCAACTATAATTGCTAACTCTTCATCACTGATTGGTTGTGGGTAATTGATACCCTTAGAAATCATAAGTTTTACTGTTTCCTCCATACTATCAAGATAGAAATAGTCCTTTATATCCTGAATGGATCGATGCATTGCATCACTTATAGTAATTGGATAGGTTATCTGTCTGGTCATAGTTACACTCCTTTTTACTAGCTACTCCCCTTTGCTAGATTTTTAATACTTGCAGAATAAAATTTTGCGATTACTTTGGTTCTCAATTAATTATCTGTTAGATTGTTACATCATTAGTTATGTCTATTTCGTGCCTACAATTACGTGTTGCTAGAGCTGGTCTCAAAATCTCTATAGAGAGATTGTCAGCAGAAACATATGTTGGCATCAGCACCATTCGTCGTATGGAGTCAGGCCCGTGCTTTAGCAAACCTAAAAGCAACAAATCCACTTTGGCGGCCATTGTGCAATACTTCGAGAAACATGGGGTAATCTTCACCCAGAACAATTCTGTCCAGTTTACTGTACCTTGTATCGAAGCAAATAATAATACCCCAGACACAGCACTAGAAGATGACGATGGTGATAACTCTACATGCATAACTGCATAATTCCCTTTATATGAACTCTTTTCGTTTGTTTGAAGCTTTTACCATCAAATGGTTAACAAATGGTTAAAGAAGCTCAAATTATTCTGTTCTGAAGCGCATTATAAACTTTTCATCTTATTTCTAGCTTATCGGCCCCTTTAATAGTCAGATAGGAGCAAATGTTGCTTTATAGGGATGACTTTATTTCATAAAGCAAAACAACACCTACCCCATCCAACTTATCCACTTGGATATCTCATACCCCTCTCTTTAATAATGATTTTCTTTTGGTTCGGCGATTATGTTAAAATCAGGAGTCATAACCTCTCCTTCTACCAATAATTCGTAAAACAAAGCCCCTCCTAATGTTTCCAAATTGTCTAATTCTCTCTGTGCTCTTATTGCAGAAACTCTTTCAACCTCTCCTGTTTTTTTATCTTTCAAATAGTAATAGAATTCGTGCTTATGATTCTCACCATATGCATTCACCGCTTTGAAGTATTCTATAATAGGATGAGAAAGAGAGTGATGAATTGCTAATTCTATAAGATCCTCTTTGTTATAATCTTTAGGTAAATATTTAAGTACATCTCTTCCTTGTAAAAAAAAGATTAGTGTCTTTTTTGGAATTTCCCCTAAATGCTTTCGAATTTCATCCGTGTTTATATAATTTACCGTCTCTTCAGACTTTGTTTCATCATTATACATCGTATTCTCCTCTGTATAAAACTACCATATAGCTTGTGTTGCAACAAATATATTTCTTATATATTTCAATACTTTACCTCTGACGTAAAGTTTTAGATAAAATCTTCCAAATTCTTTACCTACCAGGTAATGTAAATTAACTTTCTGTTAAAACTTTTTGGTTCAACGCTTCGTTAAAAGCGACCAAAAGTTCATAATATTTCTTCTTTAGTTCCTCATTTGGTAACTCAAGAAACCGTTCAAATAACTCCATATCTAATTCTGTTATGTCTTGTTTAAAGTTTTCAAAAACAACTTTTTCAGGAATATCTAGCTCCCGACATATTTTCTCAATGTGATTCAAGCTGATATTAACTTTGCCATTCTCAATCTCGCTATAATGCTTCGCAGACATTTCTACCAATTCAGCTAATTGCTCAGCACTTACACTTCGACTTTTACGCAGTATTTGAATGTTTCTCCCAACTCTTTGATTCAATTCAGTAATGGTTTTATTTTCAATCATAACTAGCCCTTTATTATTGTTTGTTTCCTCATAAGGAACATTTGAAGGGTATTTAGGATATGTAGAATAATGCATTTGTCACCTTCGTAATTCGACGGTTTGGTAAGGATTTGTTAAGAGTTTACAACCTTTTCAAGGTTATAAGCCTTAATCATTTTATACAGATGCTCTTTAAACTCTCCTTCCGGTATTTTCGTTACTTCACACAACACGGAAGAGTCTAATTTTGTAGAACTACTAAAGGAATCATCTAAGAAAATCTCTATAGGGGTATCTAGGTATATTGCTATCTCTCTTAACTGATCAACAGTGATATTATGCTCAGCACGCTCTAATTTTAGGAAGTTATCGGAGGTCATATGTAACTTCTGAGCAATATCTGAAGCTGAGACTTTCTGGTGTTCTCTAACTCTACGAATACGTAATCCTATTTTTGTAGCTTCTAAAGTTGAATTCCTCATTGGCTTCCTTCTCAATAAATTCTATACTTTCTGCAGTATATAGACACCACGCAGGGTATAATATACCCCAATGGGGAATAATTGACAACACTTTTGTTGAGCATATAAAGTTATGAGCACCAATGATCAAATAAAAACTAACCTTAGGCTTCCCGCTTCAGAGCTAAAAGAGATTGAGAATTATGCCAAAAAACTACACTTTGCATCTCTCAGTGAAGCTGTGCGTGTATTAATAGCAAGACGCTTAATTACCGATAGTAATATTGAAATTCCTCATTATCAAAAAACAGAAATCTTGCAAAAGAAGATAACTTTTACTGAAGAACAGTGGAACGCTATCACTGAATACCAACATAATCGAAGAATAAACTCAAGAAATGAGGCCATAAGATTACTTATCTTAGAGGGCCTCGAAATAGAGAAAATAAACTTACAATTAAAATCCTTCTCTGATTAAAGCAGTATTCAGAAGATAAGAAACTGCTTTTTGTTTAGAGCCCATTAGTAGTTTCTTTCCAAAACTATCAACTCTATCTAGAAGTTCTTCGGGTAACATTACCATTTCTAATACTTCAAACTCTTCTTCTTTTTCAACAGCCATTCTTTTCTCCATAGCCGGGTTGCATAAAAACATGCAACCAGGAACGCCTTTTCGGCGAGAAATGGGGAACAGCTTCAAGGGTTTTTCAGAATTGTTTTTTGTCTCGCGAGGAATGGCAGCAAGCTGCCAGGGGAAAAAACAATTTGAAAAAGAAGTCATACGCCCCTGCCCTTGAAGACTGTGGGGCAAAGCCCCCTACCCTCCTTAGTCTAGAAATCAACTAATAACTCTAGTGAGTAATTTCTATTTCTATTTTTCTTTTATACTCTTTCTCAAAAAGAGATTCTATTTTTTGTAAGAAATTTCTTACAGCATACTGAGCTATAAATTCTGTGGGGGCATGAAGTTTTATTTGATCTCCTTCAAAATTCTCACACTGAATATGACGCAACCAATTCTTGTAATCACTCTGGCTGATTTGTTCTTTTAACTGATCCTTAATATGTTCCCATTCTTTGTTCTCAGGAAATTCTACTTTTTGGTTTTTGGCAGATTCATCAGTCTTTTGCTCTTGAACACTATAATTTGCATAATTATCTTCTATAGCTTTTATATATAGAGGGGCTTTTATTTGTTCCTCATTATACTTAGATTCAACATAATCAATATTAGCCTTTATATGTTGTAATGTGTATTTTTTTTCAAATTCTGTAGCTACTTTATAAGATATATATTTATTACATAACATTTCGATTATTTCAGAATTAGCCTCTATAATTCCTATTTGTTCTCTGTCTGTATTTATTGCTGGAGTAATAAAGAACCTTACTTCTTTAACAAACATCTTTTCTCTTTTATACTCCACCGAAACCTCTTTAAATTCAGGCAAAGCAGCGACCTCTTTCATGGCAGGAAACAGAACTTTCTCTGTAAATTTTTTAAATTGAGGATATTTCTGAGTGTCTCCAACTAATAACTCCCTCAACTTGGGAACAGGCAACCACTCTGTAGCAAAAGACTCTCTCCTATCTCGCCCCATAAGATCAATCAAATATTCCCATAAAGCTTGAGTAGTTTTTCTAGTAATAAGTGATTGTGTGGCTAAATCTATCCTAGAATATAACTCAGGACTTATAAACAGCTCCCTCATCATAGGAGAATATGCATATCTGATATACTTAGCACCGTTATGATCAACAATAAAAGCTTCAGACAAAAAACTTGAATATCCTTGAGAATGTTTTTTATCCGTACCAAGTATATTCCATTGCAAAGTTGTTTTAACTAACCCCAATAAGGCCTCTCGTATAAGCCCCATGTTATTGCTATTGTATTCCAAGTCTTTTTTAAAATCAGCTAAGGGATAATAGTGTACATCTGTATTTTCTTTCTGAAGTTCTTCTTGAGCATTTCTTAGCAAGATATTACTTGTTTTACGCTCCAAAAGTGAAAGAGTATTGGCTATGTGAATAGCACCAGTGTACTTCACTACATGTCTTTGATCAGAAGGTCGTATTTGTATTTCCATGTATTGTATAAGAAGGGTAACTACTACATCTTGTCAAATAAAAAAGCCCCCTGCTTTTACCAAATTAGGGGGCTTAGTATCACTTTTTTACAAGATATAGGTGAAATAGAATGAAAATGAACAAAATATTGATTGTTAAAAGATAATTTTAAGGATTCTTTGGCTTCTTTAAATACACAAGATCTAGTTAATAACAACTTTAGCGTAGAAAAGCCCCCTTTTTTGGTAGAAAACAAAATACTATCCATACTTGAGAGGGATAAAAAGGCTAAAAGATATAGCAGTAAACCAAATTAGGGGGCCTATTGAAGAACACCACCACCAAAATTGGGGGCCTGTCACCAAA
>JALEGR010000062.1 GCA_022763265.1 Minisyncoccota bacterium
GGTCCACATAGATGTGTGCATCTGAAAAGCTATGGACATACTCATATGGTTCAAGTCCTGTTACTTGAGCTAGTGCTAGGGTAAGGGCAGCATACTGGACCATATTTGAAGGAACTCCAACTGGTACGTCAGCTGATCTTTGTATCATGTGTAGTGTCAGTTTGTTATCAATAACTCTTATGTGCACCCAACCGTGACAAGGGGCTACAACTACTTTTTGTTTTTTTCCTTCGCCTCTAATTGTGTATTGCGGTATCCATGGACTAATGAAGTGAGTCCTCAAATGGGGCATTTCTTTTATCTGCTCAATTATATTTTGGAATTGATTGTATGTTTTTCCATCTGATGTAGGGAAGTCATGAAATGCTGCTCCATATGATCCAGGTCCGAGGTCTCCTGTTTCTAGTCCTCTCTTTTTACATTTCTCTTCAGTACCCCAAGGTGACCACCATGAACAACCAAAGGATTCTAGTTCTTTAAGTGTCCTGGCACCATTTATGAATCCAAGTATTTCTCCGATGGCTTGTCTCCAGATTGTTACAGGAAGCCTTTCAGATTCTTTTGGAGCCATATTTCTTTCATTGATAATTGGGAATCCATTTTCTAGCTTGAAATGCAGTGGATCTGGTCCAATTAGTGTAATAGCATCAGTTCCTTGCTGGCTATTTGTTGTTCTTCCTTTCTCTAGGATATCCTTTAAGAGTCTTTTATATTGATCATCTGGAGTTCTTTCATTTAGTGGTTTATACATATAAAAATATTGTAGCACAAACAAAAAAGACCCGGGTTTTCCGGGTCCTTGGTTCAGGCTCGTGCAAGATCGGGTGTGTATTTCACAACGATCTTGGAAAGACCAATGATTATGGTACCGATCAGGACTGACCAGGTACCACAGATGAGGCACATGTAGGGTGTTTGGTACACACAACCAGCCAGCACACCCAGAGAACTTGAAACAAAAACTGTTCTCCGCTCATGAGTGTCAACTTTGTGGGCAAACATTGCAAAGAGTGTCAATGCTGCACAGAAGAGCCAACAGATCCCTTTCCAGATCTTGGAAAGGGCAAAAGGGGCTCTTCTACCTAACCAACAGACTGAGTGTACAATCCAACGGCAGGCAAAATATAGTACAACGAATGGACCAACAATAGGATTGAAAACCAAAAGACTTGTGTTGTTGAACCTACGTCCATCAGTAAACGATTCAGCAACACATCCAATTGTTCCCAAAATAAGAGAGGCAATCGCAGGAGCAAACCCACCCCCAAATCCCTGGGAGAAAGAGCCGTTGCTTGATAGGCTGACAAGCCCACCCATTAGTCCAAATAATAACCATACTCCAACTACTACGGTAAGCATATTTAATGTGTTTGCATAGAAGGAGCAGATTTTTTCTCCAACCTGATTTTCTTTCCACCACTTCTTCCATCTCTCCGCCTCAAAGGCATGAGTGAAGGACTCTTTGACGCTTTCCCAAACTTCCTTGGGTTTGAAGGATAAGGCACCAATGGTGCCTCCAATCAAGATACCGGCAATTTTTGGCCATTCGTATGTTTGGCAGATAAAGCCGCCAACGAAACCACCCCAGAACATTGCAGTGAGCATCATCAGGATCTTCTTAGACATGGCGTGTCCTTTCTGTGTTTCAAGGTTCGAATCTATATCGGATTCTACATATATAATTTGTAAAGTCAATAATAAATAGATCAATATATTTGATATGCTGTATACCATATGAAGGACAAACAAGTAGAAACTCTTATCAAAAAAGAGAAAGCTAGACAAAATAAAGTTATCAACCTAATTCCATCAGATAACCACTCATCAGATGATGTTTTTGAAGCATTAGGATCTTGTTTTTCAAATAAATACTCAGAAGGATACCCTGGGCACCGATACTATGGAGGACAGGAGTTTACTGATAAATTAGAATTGCTTGCCCAGAAGAGGGCCCTAGAAGCTTTCAAGCTATCTCCGAACAAGTGGCATGTAAATGTCCAGCCTCTTTCGGGCTCTCCTGCAAACTTAGCAGTTTACATGGGGCTTCTAGGAAGGACCGGGAAGATCATGGGAATGTCTCTTCGAAGCGGAGGACACCTTACGCATGGTCATAAGGTTTCAGCAACAGGAATATATTACAAGCAAATTCCTTTTGAAGTTGATCCAAAAACAGAAAGATTAAACTACAACTCCTTGAAAAAACAAGCAAAGGCAAAGAAACCAGATGTCATCGTTGCTGGTTTTACTGCTTACCCTAGAAAGATTGATTTCAAAAAGTTTAGAGAAATTGCTGACGCCTGCGGAGCTTACCTAATGGTAGACATGTCACATATCGCAGGACTAATTGCTGGTGGTGTTCACCCCTCACCATTTCCATATGCTGATGTTGTAACTACTACTACCCATAAGACACTAAGAGGTCCAAGAGGGGCAATAATTTTTGCTAAGAAGGACAAAAGAGAATTATACAAGAAAATTGATAAGGCAATATTCCCTGGTCTTCAGGGTGGACCGCATATGAATAAGATAGCTGCTATTGCTGTTGCTATGAAAGAAGCTAAGAGTCCTTCATTCAAGAAATATGCCAAGAACGTAGTTGAGAATACAAAAGTACTGGCAGATGAATTGAAAAAACATGGCTGGAGAATTTGTTCTAGTGGAACTGACAACCATCTTCTATTAGTTGATGTTTGGATGGATGGTAAGGGAGTTTCTGGAGGAGAGGCAGAGAGAAAACTAGAAAAAGCTGGAATTATTGTAAACAAAAACACTATACCAGGAGAGACCAGGGGTCCTTTTGATCCATCTGGAATACGTCTTGGTGCAGCTGAAGTAACAACAAGAGGAATGGGTAAGAAAGACATGGTTACTATTGCAAAGAAGATTGATAAGGCGTTGAGGTCATGAAGATAAAGGTAAAGAGACTTAGCAAGGAAGCTAAATTACCAAACTATGCCCACCCCGGGGATGTGGGTCTTGATATGTATTCCAAAGAGGAAAAAACTCTAAGTCCTGGAGAACACCATATTTTCTTTTGTGGTTTCGCATTAGAGTTTCCCGAAGGATTGGCAGCTATTGTAAAAGATAAAGGTAGTATCTCTAAAGCTGGACTGCATACTATGGGAGGGGTATACGATGCTGGGTATCGCGGAGAGTACAA
>JALEGR010000063.1 GCA_022763265.1 Minisyncoccota bacterium
CTGTCTAGGTCGATTTGATTCCTTAAAGACTCTATCTCCTGTTTTTTCAAGAAATATTTTTCCTTGCTGTCTGATAACTTCCTTACAAGCCTCTGGGCAATAGTAACGTTTAGTGTAGAAACTAGAAGAAAAGGTTGAGCACCCATATCAATTAATCTTGGGACTGCACCAGCGGCAGAGTTAGTATGTAGTGTTGAAAGAACCAAGTGACCAGTTAGAGCCGCATTTATAGCCAAAGATGCCGTCTCTCCATCACGAATCTCACCAACCATAATTATATCTGGATCCTGTCTAACCAAGGCTCGGAGTCCATTAGAAAATGTTAGGCCAATTTCTGGCTTTACCTGTGTTTGGTTTACTCTTTTCATTTGATACTCAATTGGATCTTCAATTGTTGAAATGTTTACGTCAGGTGTATTTATCAAATCAAGGACAGTATACAAAGTAGTTGTTTTTCCAGACCCGGTTGGCCCAGTTGTCAGGATCATTCCAGTAGTTGACTTTGTTGCTTCATGAATATTTTCTAGTGCTTTACCATGAAATCCAAGTGCCTCTAGCGTAAAACCACCATTGTTTTCTCGAAGAAGCCTCATAACAACTTTTTCTCCGTAATATATTGGAAGTGTTGAAACACGAAAGGAAACCTTCTCTCCATTTAATTCAATCTTGAACCTTCCATCTTGAGGAAGTCTTTTCTCATCAAGTTTTAGGTTAGAGAGAACTTTAATCCTGGCACTAATACTCTCTGCGGCTGATTTAGGAAGTGTCATAGCATCTCTAAGTATTCCGTCTATTCGATACCTAACAATCACCTGTTTTTCCATTGGCTCAATGTGAATATCAGAGGCATTTTGGATAATAGCGTGTTTCAATAGCGTATCTACAATACGAACAACTGGTATATCTTCTGCCATCTGTTTCAAATCCTTCTCCGAGACTTCCTTTCCAGACTCATCTACTGTTTTTATAGCACCAACCTCCTTTTGAATAATATCTCCAAACTCTGCCTTAAGACTCTTTTGATACTGAAGTAGTGCATGTTTAACAGAATCATTATCAGTTAGTCTTGGAAGAATTTTCAAACCAACCTTCTTTTTTACAAAATCAATTGCTGCCAGATCGTCAGTATCTAGCATGGCAACTTCAAGAGAATTACCGTCTTTTCTGAAAGCAATGATATTATTATTTCTAGCAATTGGCTCCGGTATTAGAGAAAGAACCTCAAAGTCTAACTTTTGATTTTTTAGATTTACAAAAGGAATACCCAGAATATACGCTTGAATCTTCCTAAGATCATCTTCACTTACTTTCCCAGCACTAACGAGTATCTCACTAACATTCTTCTTTCTTTTCTTTGCTTCCTTCTTTGCATTATCAAATTCCTTCTTATCAATCAGACCCGAATCTAAAATAAATTCTTCAAGTTGTGCTTCTTCGACATGCATCAGTTTAATTATATCTGATTGACATGTATTTATATAGGTGTAGTATCCCAGTAGAAAAACTTCTTTAGAAGGAGAAAAAATGCATTCAGCTATACCTGAAATTACATACCCAGAAGACGGAAAGTCCATTGACCCGATCCATGTAACCCTTGCCCTTCATAAGCTGCGTGACATCTTTGAATATCTCAGTCATACATATGATGGGGTTATCAAAAAAGAAGGTCCTAACAAGCACTCAAGTTGGAAAGGAGTCTGGACCCACATCTTCGAGGCTAAAAAAGCTCTTGGGGATGGTCCTTATATGTCTTTTCTGTTCATTGAGGTACTGAAGCGAGGTATAAAGGACCTCCATCAATTAGTGCCGACGGAAGATACTACTACTTTCGTGCTATCCTGCCAAGAAGAAGACTCTTGGTTTATGGAGTGGGCATTAAGCATACTTGTTGGCCTTACATACGTCAGGGATAGGCTCACAAGAAATGACTTTATCGAAGTTTTTGCAGAAAAAGTCATAGGACCAACAATCAAGGTAACTTCAGGCAAATGTGGTAGAGGCATTCTTGATAATTTGGCCATACTAAGATTCCCAGAAGATATAGAATCTCGTATGGAATTTGCAGAAAAATACTCATGAGGCAAGTACCACCAACATAGTTGGTGGTTTTTTTATATAAATATCGGGTCCAGTCTTTATGTTACCTATACCCGGAAGAGCACCTCTGCCAACCTCTTTGAGTTGTATCTAATATACAAACAAAGAAGATGCAAGCAAAAAAGTAAAATGTTACAGACCCATAAAGAAAGTTCTCACCATGGATTTTGCCATAACCGATATTACACAATCACACTTGACTTTCATGTCAACTCGTGTATACTACATATATTACTGAAATATAGGGAGTTCGCCGAAGGCGAGCTCTTTTCATTAAAAACAATTAAATATGATGGATATAAAAGTAATTCAGTCGGTCTTAGACCAGCTAGAAGAGGAACGAGGAGTTCCAAAAGAAAAAATAATTGAAGCCATAGAAAGTGCTTTAGCTACAGCATATAAGAAAGAGTACGGTAAGCGCGGACAGATTGTCAGGGCTATTTTCAACATGGATACAGGAACTGCAGAATTTCTACAGGTAAAAATTGTAGTGGACGAATCACAGATTTACTTTGACGAAGAAAACCCACCAGAACAAGACGACATTCCAGAAGAGGAACAAAAGAAACTCTACAATCCAGAACACCACATCCTAATTGAAGATGCTAAACGTATCAAAAGTGATGTTTCTCTGGGGGACGAGATGGTTTTCCCTCTTGAAATGAAAGATGACTATGGAAGAATTGCTGCTCAGACTGCAAAGCAGGTTATCATTCAAAAGATTAGAGAGGCTGAGAAAGTCTCAGTATATAAAGAATATGGAGAAAGAGAGGGAGATATAATATCTGGAAGTGTTCAAAGAATTGAAAGAGGTAATATCTTTATTGACCTAGGAAGAGCTACAGGAATCCTTCCATACAATGAACAGATACCTGGAGAAAGGTATAAGCAAGGAGAAAGGGTAAGATGTTTGCTCTACAAAGTAGAAGAAACTCCAAGAGGAGTATTTCTTAGACTTTCAAGATCACATCCAAAATTCCTAGAAAAACTATTTGAAGCGGAAGTGCCAGAAATATCAGCTGGAACAGTTGAGGTAAAAGGTATTGCCAGAGAGGCAGGATCTAGAAGTAAAATCGCAGTATATTCTGAAGATGAACATATTGATCCTGTTGGATCTCTTGTGGGACAGCGTGGAGTCAGAGTGTCTACCGTTATGTCAGAACTTGGTGGAGAAAAGATTGACATCATTGAGTGGTCAGAAGAAACAGATCAGTTCATAGAAGACGCCCTCTCTCCTGCAAAAATTCTAGATGTGGATGTAAATGAGGAAGAAATGTCAGCAGAAGTTGAAGTAGCAGAAGATCAGCAGTCTCTTGCCATAGGTAAAGGTGGTCAGAACGTAAGACTAGCAGCAAAACTAACTGGATGGAGAATCGACATAAAGTCAATCGAGGGAGAAAAAACTTCCGAAGAAGAAGATAATACGGTAGAATCAGAGGAAAGTAATAACGAAGAATAATATGAACCTATTACACGATATTGAACCAGGAACGGCAGATGAAATGAATGTCATCATCGAAATTCCAAGGGGTTCAAAAAATAAATACGAGATAGACAAGGAAACTGGAGTAATTGCCCTAGATAGAGCAATGCATACAGCTCAAGATTATCCATTTGACTACGGTTTTGTACCACAGACCCTATGGGATGATGGTGATGCTCTTGATGTCCTTGTCCTTACAACTTATCCACTAGCACCAGGGATACTGGTTAGAGTAAGACCTGTTGCTGTCATGGACATGATTGACGATGGAGAAAGTGATAATAAGGTGATTGCTGTCCCAATTGACGACCCTAGGTGGGATGAAGTCAAAGATTTAGGAGATGTAAATAAACATACCCTGAAAGAAATTGAGCACTTCTTTGCAACATATAAGAAGGTCCAAGAAAAGGAAGTCTCTGTCTCAGGTTTTAGAGGAAGAGATGAGGCCAAGAAAGACTTTGAGAAAAGTATAGAACAATACAAAAAGAGCCAATAAGGCTCTTTTTGCTATACTTGTAATAGATAGACACACCATTCGTCTAAGTTAATGTAAGTAATATTATTAGTTAATAAAATAATATGAACAAAATATACACAACATTAGTATTAGCATCATTCCTAGTTCTTCCTTTTACAGTCAACGCTCAAGGTCTTGGGCTAAATGCAGACCTTAGAATTCAAAATAGAACAGAATTCGAAGCCAGAAAGGATGCTCACTTAGAAAACAGAGCAACCATTAATGCTCGAGTTGAAGCCCATAGAGCAGAAATGCTTGAAAATAGAGCAGAGATTAGAGCAAGGCTTGGCACTAATGCAAAAGCAAGAGTAACTACTCACCTTGAAAATATTGTAAATATTTTTGATAGAGTCATTGCTCGATTCGAAACAACAAGTGATCGAATTGAAGAAAGAATAGAAGATTTTGAAGAAAAAGGTGTAGATGTATCCAACTCAGTCGAACTGTTCGCCAAAGCAGAGGCTGAACTAGAAGACACACAAGGTATTCTAGCAGAAGTAAAGGTAGACATTGAGGCTGAATTAGCCAAAGACGAAGTATCAAGAGATGCAATAAAAGCTCTCGTGGAAACCGCAAGAGAAAGTATTCACAAAACTAAAAAAGCCTATGTTGACGTAATTGTCTCTCTTAGAGCAGACACACAAGCTGAAACTGAGTAATAGTTGACACAGGAGTCAATAACTCTTAGCATAAGGATATACAAACTAATCTCAAATCATCATGGAAGAGAACATTAATAAATCAGAAGGTGTAGGTC
>JALEGR010000064.1 GCA_022763265.1 Minisyncoccota bacterium
ACCGTGCTTAGCAGGATCCATAAGTGCCTGAACCTCAGGATCAAGAGTCAGAATCTTTAGATGCTGATAGACAGAGGTAATGCTACGTCCTGTCATATCTGCAACCTCTTGAACAGAGTGGCCAAACTCATCAATCAAACGCTTGAATACATATGCCATCTCAAGCGGAGTATGTCCCTCCCTGCAGAGATTCATGATGACAGAGTCTTTAAAATTGGCATTAGGCCTTATGATAGCCCGAATAGTCTCCATGCCAACAAAAATTGAAGCTTGAAGCCTTCGCTCACCATCAACCAACTGAAATATGTATTCAGGATTGCCAGTCAGAGGCTTAACAACAATCGGCATCATCTGACCGGCAACCTTGATACTTCTACCAAGAGCATTCAATTTGTCCTGATCAAAGTAAGTTCTCGGCTGATCCTCCAAATCGGGAGTAATGTCCGAACACTTCAGTGTCTCAACTACCTGTGTGTCCTCTTGTTTCTGGGTTTTAACCATTCACTTTTCCTTTCCATTGAAAAGTTTTGAGTTTTATTTTTCTTTGACTAGATCCTGGTATGCATGCCGGAATACACTCATCCCGACGTTTTCACTTAAGCCTAGCTCCAAGAAGTGAGCTGTTGTTCTTCTCCTGATAGACCTGGTCGATAATCTTCCGTTATCCTTGTTAAAGAAAAGCGGTGTACAACCACCAGAGTCAACAGAGGAAGAAGCGAAGTGAAAACCTTCATCTTCTCTTAGAACATTTAGGTAATTACGAAGTGCATTAAGCACAACCTCGTCTAACAGAAGAATCCCATCCCTAAGAAGCTTGTTCTTGCCCCGAGGTTTTACAGTACAGATTCCTTTGTCCAAATCGACGTCTCTGATATTCATATCAGAGACCTGTGTGGTCGTTAGGCCCACCCTGAACAATAGAAAGAAAATTACCAAATCTCTTGATCCAAATACATTAGACGGATCAAAGGAGTTGATAAGATCTTCTACCTGATCAATTGTGATTTCCATAACTGGATCCTTCGATACCGTCTTGAAGCCCAAATTCTTAGCCGGGCTAGACTCAACATGACCCTCTTCCTCCATCCACCGAAAGAAGGCTCTAACAGCAGCTAGTTTCCTGTTTGCTGTCTTTACACTTCCTTCCTCACATTTATATGTAAAGAAGGTCTGAATATCCCCTTTTTGTACATCTTTCAGCAAAGCGTCTATGTCACCAAAGGTGCCAGTTGACCTGGTTATAGACAAAAAGACAAGGAACTGCTCTAGATCAATTTGATAGGCTTTGAAAGTATTATCTGAACGTGTCCTGCCATTACGAGAACTTACCAAGAAATCCTCGATGTATCTTGAAGACATATATTTCTCCTTTTAATGTACCCTTTCTAATACAGAATCTACTTAATAACCAACCCTATGTCAATGTCTATCAGGTTCTTTAATGTATAATGGGAATTATGAAAAAAGTTTACCTAGTAAGACATGGACAAAGTGAAGTTAATGCTGAGTCTGTTAGAAAGTCTTTTGACTCCCCTCTAACCAATAAAGGTCATGAGGAAGCAGAGAAACTGGCAAAGAGAATGATTAATGTTGACTTTGACACACTCATATCAAGCACCCTAAAAAGAGCTCTGCAAACTGCAGAAGCTATTTCTAAAGAAACTGATAAAGAGATCACCTCTTCTGATCTTTTCGTAGAAAGAAAGCGTCCACAAGAGCAGCTTGGATATAATAAGAACTCAGATATTGTAGTTGAGTCTGAAAAAATGGCTAATCAAGCATTCCTTGAGGGAAGAAAATATAAAGAAGCTGAAAGCTTTGATGAACTCAAAGAAAGATCAAGAAGAGCTTTGTACTTTTTTGATAACTTAGAAGAAGAACACATAGTTGCGGTTACCCACGGAATGTTTATGAGAGTAATTTGTGCACACATAATTTTGGGAGATTCTTTAACTCCAGAAAATTGTCTTGAATTTATATCAAATGTAAAAACAGCAAATACAGGTGTAACTGTTATTGAGAAGAAGAAAGATAAATGGTCCCTACTTACATGGAATGATCATTCACACTTCGCCGACTTATAGCCCAGCACACCCAGAGGCAATTCTATACCCTCTGTTTTCCGCCTCTTTACTACTTTCAAACCTAATTAAATTAGCTGCCGATAAGCTATTTGGACACCAAGGATAATAATAGACGCTTCCTTTACTTGAAGCTATTACATAAGCTTCGATATTAGCTTCTCTAGCTCTCTCTATCACCTCTTGTGGATATAGTATATCTACAGATCTATCCTCCCCTACAGATACCCTGCCAAGTGCAAAAGCTGAAAAAGCTACGCCAATTATAACAGCTACTATAAATAGGCTGTTTTTAGTATCCGTAGATATTGACTTGATTTTTCCTTTTAGGTTAGTTATACTCATTCTCGTTATATAAAATAATATCATGTCACACGTAAAAGCCGGAGGTACAGCCAAAAACCTAACAGATTCAAAGCCAAAATTCCTTGGCGTGAAAGTTAATCATGGAGAAAAAGCTAAAGCTGGTTCTATTTTGGTAAGACAACGTGGTACAGATGTTATACCTGGAAGCAATGTAGGAATTGGTAAAGATCACACTCTATTTGCCCTAAAAGAAGGTGTTGTATCATTTTCAAAGAAACGAAAAAAACATTTTGATAATACAACTGTTATAAAGAAAGTTGTTAGTGTTGAATAAAGAAAAAACCGGGACAACCCGGTTTTTTCTTATTTACCTTCTACCTTCACTTTCAGAGCTACTTCTTTCTCCCCTACCTTCACTTTAATTTCATGCTCTCCAACCTCTTTTATTGGCTCTTCTAGAACTATGTGATCCTCATCAAACTCTAACCTAGTTTGTTCTTTTATGGCACTTAGCAATTCTTCTTTATGAATTCCAGCAAATAGATGTCCCTTATCATTAGCCTTTGAAGTAATAGTTACAAGAGAACCTGCTACATCATCAATATTTTTTATTAATAAATCCTCCCTGATCTTCTTCTGGACATCTTCAGCCTTCCTCAAGTTCCCTATTTCATTCAAAACGGAATCAGTAGCTGTTTTAGCTAATCCTTTAGGTATTAGATTATTCAAAGCAAACCCATTGGCAACTTCTTTCACCTCATACTTTTTGCCAACCTTTGCCACGTTCTGTAGTAAAACTATTTTCATGTTTTATATATAAAGGGTAATACGAGATATATTACCCTTTTTTACGATAATTTCAATTGACTAGAGACTCTAGTTCATATATTGTCTAAAATAGAAACAAAGAAAGGAAATCCAATGGCCACCTTGATAATATGTCCACACTGCAGTCAGCATGTGCTAAGAGACAAAAAATGCAGCAGTTGCTACGGAATTCTGGACAGAAACTTTGTTCCAAAGGCCCCCATGGACACATTCGAAAGAGTAGTAGCTGGAAACCCTGCTTGTGATATCTGTGGCAACATTACAGAAAAGAGTGGTACAGGATACAAATGTCCAACCTGTGGTAATAAAATGTCTTGTTGCTGAAAGGAGAAGAGCCTTGGAAAATCAAAGATGTCCTAAATGTCGAAACGTCGTTCCTAAGGCGCCGTTCTGTAACCAATGTGGTCACAGACTTCGAATGGAGTTTGTTGGGGAGACCCCAACACCGGATGAAAGTCCACCCTGTGATAATTGTGGCACAATCATGGTAAAGAGTGGCACAACCTTTAAATGCTTAAACTGCAGATCACAAAGACCCTGTAACTGAGACCCACCAGGGTCTCTTTCTTTTTATATAGATTGCAATATCTCTATTGCCCTCTTTAGCTGATTCTCCTCTTCAAGAACTTCATGTGTTGGAGAAAGACCTCCCTCTGAAATTGATTTTCCATTTGGAGTAAACCATCTTGCAATAGTAACCTTAAGAGATGTTTCATTATCAAGTGGTACAAGTTCTTGTACTGAACCTTTACCGAAAGTATTTGTTCCCACAAGTATTGCGCCCCTACTTTCACTTAAAGCTCCTGCCAATATCTCTGAAGCTGAAGCAGACCCCTTATTGACTAATATTGCTAACTTCAACTTCTCATTAAATATGTTATACCCCTTACTTCTATGAACAACATCGGGTGTGTCTCCACCAAACTCTTCGATAACAATTGGTGTTCCTTCTGGCAGGAACCATGAGGCCATGTCTATTGAAGCTTGCAAGTATCCACCAGGGTTTCCTCTAAGATCGATTACTAGCTTATCAGTTCTTGCTTTTATAAACTCCCTGAGCGCATCCCTGAACTCTAGAGCAGAGGAAGCTGAGAAATTGTACAGACGGATAACAAAAACTCTCTCAGGCGTAATTTCAGTCTCTATGGCAGGTATTGTAATAACATCTCTTGTAATAGAAACTTCAAACGGATCTTCTACCCCTTCTCTTCTAATGGTTAACTTAACTTTAGTTCCTCTCTCACCTCGTATCATCAAAACCGCCTCCTCAACATTTAGATTAGATGTAGTTTTTCCATCTATTTCAACTATCCTATCCCCTGCCTCTATACCAGCCCTATCAGCTGGTGTGCCCTTGAGTGGGGCTACAACAGTTAGTACTTCTTCGTCTATTCCGACTTCCATTCCAACACCTTCAAAATTACCATTTACATCATCTGCAAAAGCTTCTGATTCTTTAGGTGGAAAAAAGACAGTATAAGGATCCTTATATGAATCTGTTAGACCAGAAATAGCCCCGTAAAGTTTCTCTTCATCAGTAACAGAAATAGTTGTTGTAGAAGTTGGAGAGACATATTTACCATCCAGGAGATCCCAGACTTGCCAAAACAAATCCAAATCTACTCTATCTTCTTGTCCAGAAAGAACTAAGTTATCTTGCTCAACTTTTTTATCCCCCAAATCTCCAACATATAGTCCGGCCACAAAAGAAATAGCGACAAGTCCGATAACTAAGATTGCTATAGAGTATATCTTTCTAAGAGTCTTAAACATGTACGGACTATTATCTCACAGCATATTCCCCAGGGTCAAACATTTGGTATAATATTCTGTAATGATTGAACAAAGCTTATACAAAAACACAAAGTGGATTAGAATAACAAATCCAACAGTAGATGAATTATCAGAAATTAGGAATGAGTTTGATATTGACCCTAGTGCTTTAAATGATCTAGCCTCTCCTACTCCACACCAGAAAGTAGAAACTTATCCAAACTCTCTTTATGCCGTCTTTCACTTTCCAGCATACAGACATTCCCACAAAAAAAGTCACATACAAGAGATTGATTTTGTTATTGGAAAGGATTATGTAATCACAGTTCAATACGACACCATTGATGCCCTTCTTAAACTATCCGGTGAAGAAGCAGTGAAGGATCTTCTTGGAGAAATGTCTGAAGAAGAAACAGACCCTGGGGTTATTTTTGTAGGAGTCTTGAAAGAGTTATATAGCGCCATGGAAGATGAACTTCTAAACATGGGAGAAAAATTAAAGAAAGTGGAAGATAATGTGTTCTTAGGACAAGAAAAAGAAATGGTTGGACAAATATCTGCTATTAGTAGAGACTTACTTGACCTTAAAAGAACACTTTCGCCACATAACAGGAATTTCGAAAATCTACTTTTAGTTGCAACTAAAGCTAATGATCCAAAGTTTGCTTCTCATGTAGAAAAAATATTAGATAACATATACATAAAGCTTATCGAAGAGGTTAGTGACAGTATTGATCTAGCTAAAGAGCTTCGCGAAACAAATAACTCTCTTCTGTACACGAAACAAAACGAGACCATGAAAGTCTTGACCATCATGGCCTTTGTAACTTTCCCTCTTTCACTTGTAGCAAGTATTTTTGGAATGAATACAAAAATCCTACCTATAGTTGGTCTTCCATATGACTTTTGGATAATTTTAGGATTTATGTTCTTGTCTACCCTAGTAATGTTCATCTTTTTCAAGACGAAAAAGTGGTTATAATATGAGACTTTTCAGTAGAAAGCAAGATATCTTTCTTTATAATACAAAGTCTAGAGAAAAAGAACTTTTTAAGCCTCTTGGAAAGAGAGTAAAAATGTACAGTTGTGGACCAACTGTCTATAACTATGCCCATCTAGGTAACCTAAGATCATATGTCTTTGCTGACACACTAAAAAGGACTCTTCTGTATGGTGGATATAAAGTAGATCATGTCATCAATATTACAGATGTTGGGCATTTAGTATCTGATGGTGACACTGGTGAGGATAAGGTAGAAAGAGAAGCTAGACAAAAAAAGAAGTCTGCTAAAGAAATTACAGATTTCTACACTAAGGCTTTCTTTCTAGATTTAGAAAAGTTAAACATCAAAACAGATGATGTGACCTTTCCTAGGGCAACAGAGTATATAAAAGAACAGATAAATCTAATTAGGAAACTAGAAGAAAAAGGTTATACCTATAAGACCTCTGATGGAATATACTTTGACACTTCAAAATTCCCAAAATACGGAGTTCTTGGTGGAAGCACAGGAGAATCAAGAATAGAAGAAAATACTGAGAAAAAAAACCCCGAAGACTTTGCTCTTTGGAAATTCTCAAAAGAAAACAGACTTCAAGAGTGGGATTCTCCCTGGGGTATTGGTTTCCCTGGCTGGCACATAGAGTGCTCTGCCATGTCAATGTCACTTCTTGGAGAATCAATTGATATTCACACTGGTGGAGTGGACCACATAACAGTCCATCATAATAATGAAACTGCTCAGTCGGAATGTTCAACTGGGAAACCCTTTGTAAATATTTGGATGCACAATGAATTCCTAAACACAGAAGGGGGAAAGATGGCAAAGTCAAAAGAAAACTTTCTTAGACTTTCTTATATCTCCCCTCCCCTAGCCTTTAGGTATTTTTTACTTCAAGCACACTATAGATCACAACTAGACTTTAGTGAAAGTGTTATAGAAGCATCGGAAACTGCTCTGAGTAGACTAAGGAATATTATTTCAGAGTATAAAGATAATGGAAAAGTGAATAAAGGATATAAAGGTGAATTTACTAAAGCTATATCAGATGACTTAAACACTCCAAAAGCACTTTCCCTAATTTGGGACCTTATCAAAGATGAGACTGTAGAAGATGAAGATAAGAAAGCAACTATTCTTGATTTTGATAAGGTACTGGGTCTTAGACTGGATAAGGTAGAAAAAGTAGAAGTCCCAGAAGAAGTTTTGAAGTTAGTCAAAGAAAGAGAGAAAGCTAGAGAAGAGTCAAACTGGCAGGAAGCAGATCGAATTAGGGATGAAGTGGCAAAGGTAAAATTTAAAATAAAAGATACTGATGATGGATCAGTAATAGAAAAGTTATAAGCAACTATATAAAATATGGAAACAAAATAAGGACCTTAAAACCAAGCCAACTTTAAAAGAGTTCTTAGAAAGTAAGTGATGATACAAGTACAGTTGACAAAATGCTTTAGATAATACAATCTATCCTTAGAAACCGCACCTCACAGAAAAGGATGAAAAATGTTTGAACGATTCACTGATCGAGCACGCAAAATTGTGGCTTTAGCCAATCAAGAGGCCCAACGTTTCAACCATGAATATGTTGGAACTGAGCATATCCTTCTTGGAATTTTAAAAGAAGGATCTGGTGTTGCAGCCAATGTTATCAAAAACCATAACGTTGACCTAAGGAAGGTCAGGCTTGAAGTTGAAAAACTTGTTAAGTCTGCTCCTGAAATGATTACTCAGGGCAAACGACCTCAAACACCCAGAGCAAAGAAAGTCATTGAATTTGCTATCGAGGAATCCAGGAATCTCAATCACAACTATGTTGGAACTGAACACC
>JALEGR010000065.1 GCA_022763265.1 Minisyncoccota bacterium
GCCAGCATGCTTGCTATTGAGGATATCATGGTCCGATATAACAGAATGAAAGGCAAAAGAACCCTTTGGGTTCCTGGAACAGATCATGCAGCTATTGCTACTCAATCTAAGGTTGAAAAAGATCTTTTGAAGCAAAAAATACGAAGATCTGACCTTTCTAGAGATGAATTTTTAGAGAAAGTAGATACTTTTGCCAAAGAAAGCCACGATACCATTACAGGACAAATAAGGAAGATGGGGGCTTCTGTAGACTGGTCACGAGAAGCTTTTACATTAGATACTACTCGCGGAAATGCTGTATATGAGGCTTTTGAAAGAATGTATAAGGATGGTCTGATATATCGAGGAGACCGTATAGTAAACTGGGATCCAAAGGGTCAAACTACAGTTTCTGATGATGAAGTTGTCTATGAAGAGGAAAAAACAAAATTCTACTACCTAAAATATGGACCATTTACTATTGGGACAGCAAGGCCTGAAACAAAGTTTGGAGACAAATATGTTGTTATGCATCCAGATGATAAGAGATACAGCAAATACAAGAATGGACAGAAAATAGATCTGGAATGGATAAATGGGCCAATAAGAGCAACTGTTATAAAAGACGCATCAATCGATATGGAATTTGGTACTGGTGTAATGACCATAACTCCATCACATTCAAATATCGACTTCGAAATTGCAGAAAGACACAGCTTAGATAAAGAGCAAATAATTGACAGGTATGGAAAGCTTCTACCTATAGCAGGAGAGTTTGAAGGAATGAAAATCCTGGAAGCAAGGGAAAAAATAGTAGAGAAACTAGAGAAAAAAGGCCTTCTAGTAAAAACTGAGGAATACACACACTCCATAGCCAAAGCAGAAAGAACTGGAGGCCTGATTGAGCCACAGATAATGCGACAATGGTTTATTGATGTAGATAAAGAATTCTCACTTCCCCACTCAAACCTAAAGAGTTTCAAGGAACATGACACTGTAACCTTGAAACAGTTAATGAAAAAGGTGGTGGAGAATAAAGAAATACAATTCCTACCAGAGAGATTCGAGAAAATATATTACCACTGGATTGACAACCTACGAGACTGGAATATTTCAAGGCAGATTTGGTACGGACACCGAATACCAGTTTGGTATAAAGATAAGGAGGTAAAAGTGAGCAAGGATTCACCAGGAAGTGGTTGGAAGCAAGATGAAGATACACTAGATACCTGGTTCTCATCAGGGCTCTGGACCTTCTCCACTTTAGGTTGGCCAGAAGAAACAGATGATCTAAAAACATATCACCCAACAACTGTTCTAGAAACTGGATACGACATTATATTTTTCTGGGTAGCTAGAATGATACTTATGACAACATATCTTCTTGGAGATGTTCCTTTTAGGTATGTATACCTTCATGGTCTAGTAAAGGATATGAAAGGACAGAAGATGAGTAAATCTAAAGGCAACGGAATTGACCCAACAGAAATGGCTGAAAAGTATGGAGCTGATGCCGTAAGGATGTCTCTTGTCATTGGAACAGGCCCTGGAAATGATCTTAGATTAAATGAAGATAAGATTAGAGCTTATAAAAAATTTGCTAACAAGATATGGAATGCTTCTCGGTTTGTTATAGAAAATGCACAAAAAGTAGAGACGAGACCAGAACTTAGTGAGAAGTGTACTAAATACATAGAAGACTTCGAAAAAATTCTTTCAGAAGTTACTGATGATATTGAAAACTATAGATTTTATCTCTCCGGAGAAAAGCTATATCACTATTTCTGGCACACCTTTGCAGACATAATAATTGAGGACTTAAAAAAGGACCTCAAAGAGTCAGAGTCTAAAGAAGCATCCTGGACACTTTATTACATACTGGAGAATTCCCTGAAGGCACTACATCCATTTATGCCTTTCATAACAGAAGAAATCTGGCAGTTAATGGAAGATAGAGATACAATGTTAATGGTAGAAGCTTGGCCATTAACCTAATGCTCTCATCACACACATTTCTTATTCCTTTAATACTTGGTATCCTTCCAAGCCTTTTGTGGCTAATATTTTGGCTACGCGAAGATAAGAAAAATCCAGAGCCAAGAAGGCTCATATTAAAAGCTTTCATTGGAGGAATGTTTGCAGTTATATTTGTGATACCTATACAAAAGCTAGGTTTTTACTATTTCCCTCTTGGGCTTATATCATTCTCCATAGTGTCTATTACAGAAGAGTTATTCAAATTCTTAGGTGCATATCTAACAGCCTTGTCAGATAAAGAAAATAACGAACCGCTGGATCCAGTAATATATATGATTACTGCAGCTCTTGGATTTGCTGCTGTTGAAAATACCCTGTTCCTATTCCAGGAAGTAAAATTAGGTGCCGAAATATACTCTTTAGTGATATCTGGAAACCTTAGATTTATTGGTGCAACCCTACTTCACGTTATATCTTCCGCAACAGTTGGAGTATTTATGTCTATCTCTTTCTATAAAAAAGAACGTGTTAAGAAAAACTTTATGTTACTTGGATTAATAATAGCGATTGTATTGCACACAGTATTTAATTTACTTATAATTAACAGTATAAACACAAGTATTTTTGTAACATTTACTTTTGTATGGATTGGAGTAGTTATCCTACTCCTTCTGCTTGAAAAAATTAAAACTATTCGACCTCTAAATAAAAAATAACATGCCAAAAAAGAAACCATCATTATTCGAAAGACTAACAGGAGCAATAAAGATTGAAGATCAGGAGGAAGATTTCATAGAAGAAGATGAGCAGCCCTCAGAAGAGCTTGAGGATAATTTTGATGGTGAAGAAGTCGGTCAGTTAACTGTTGATATGCACGAGACAGATAATGACATTGTAATAAAATCAATTGTAGCGGGCGTAAAACCAGAGGACCTAGATATCTCCATTAGTAGAGAGATGGTAACTATAAAGGGAAAACGAGAGGGAGACACAACGGTAAAAGAAGGAAATTACTTCCACAGAGAACTATACTGGGGGTCGTTTTCAAGAACTATTATACTTCCATCTGAAATTGATACTGATCTAGTAGAAGCAGTTGAAAAACATGGTCTTTTGATTATAAAACTCCCAAAGATCAACAAAGACAAGCAAACCAAAGTTAAGGTAAAGTCTCACTAAAAGAAAAGGCCACACTAAGTGGCCAGATCAAGATCTCGTAAGTCCATCGGAACAACCTTGAGACTTCCTCCGAAAACAACTCGCGCAACAGCAACACTGGAGCTCAAGGGATTTGCAATGGAAAGAATTCTGCCCTTCATTGTTGGACAGAGCACAGCTCCATTTCTCACAGAAACCTCGTCACCCCGTGATAATGTTCTATCACCGCAAGTAGCTGATTCGACAATAGTAAAACGCGATAAGCTTCGAAGTGAAAATACCCAGCCGAAACTCGTAACCTGTTGTGACATAGAAAAACCTTCCTAAAAATGTTTACTGTTTCTAGGGAAGTATAATAGCAGATATAATATAAAAGTCAATATGGTGCTTGGGGGCGGGCTCGAACCGCCGACCCTTCGCTCTTCAGGCGAATGCTCTACCAACTGAGCTACCCAAGCATACTTTAGTTACCAAACAAAGAGTTTACCTGATCAACTTTCCCTGTCAAATCAGTATACGTACCAATGACAGAATCAATGTAAGGTTGTAGAAAATAGAATATACCGATACCAGCTCCAATGATTATAGCCCAGTAGATAAACCTAAAGATAGTACCCATGGCCATATGCCTCTTAATCTTTTTCAAAAGACGGTTATTCTCCCTAGCAAGCTCTAAAAGTTCCTTTTCTTCTGGACTCATCTGCTATATTGTATCATATGGTTATGAAAGAAAAACTGACTGAAAAAATAGCAAGGCTAGAAGAGGAAGTAAAGATTTTAAGGAGAGATGCGATACATGATTATCTTACAGGATTAAAAACAAGGGCCTATTTTGAAAAAGTTTTAGAACTATATTTCGTTAAAAAAGAAGATAGCCAAAGGAAAACTTGTCCCTTAGTTGAGGAAGTTAGTTTAATATTCTTCGACATCGATAACTTTAAAAAAATTAACGACACTTACGGACATAGTACTGGTGACAGTGTTCTGAAGGAGATTAGCAAGATCATATTAGAAAATATCAGGGAAAATGATATTGCCGCTAGATGGGGTGGCGAGGAGATAGTGGTTTGTTTACCAGGAGCAATCAAGGAAGATGCTTCTATAAAAGCAGAGATTATAAGAAAAAAGATTCTAAAAAATCCTATCGAAAACATACCTGTCACAGTATCTGCCGGTGTAAGCTCAAAAGACTCTTGTGATCCTATAGATGAGTTGTTTAGAGAAGCAGACGAAGCTCTTTATGAGGCAAAGAGATCTGGTAAAAATAAAGTAGTTTGTGCCCCTGCCAAGAATCGAACTTGGATCTAGACGTTAGGAGTGTCTTATTCTATCCGTTGAACTACAGGGACAATATGAAAAATATATCACAGATGCAGATTAACGGAAGATCTCTTTGAAAGATTCCCAAATATCAGTAAAAAAACCTGACTCCTCTACATCCTCAATCTCAGTTACTCCATTATTTCCAACTATTACAACAACCTCTTCTCCATCCTTAACGACATTAAATTTCTCCCTAATCTCCTCTTCTACCCCCCTATCACTAGAAAGCCAGCTTATGTTATCTTCAAGCTCTCCCTGCCTTTTCAAAGATTCTTCATATTTCTCCTCTAGTCCCAAGATATTGCTCTTACTTTCTTTGTATTTGATATAGACATCATAGGTATTAACCAAAAAAATGTAAGCGATAGCAGCTAGAATTATGACCATCCACCAGGAATACATCCTTTTTTTTATCCTTCTTTGTTCAAGCCTGGTCATACGCTATAATATTAACACGACATGTTTAACAAAAAACATCAGAAGATACTTAGAATATTTTTTGTACTAATTACGATAGTTGTATCTCTTGGTATGATCTTATTATATACTCCAGTATTCTACTGAATCATTTTCATAAAAACGTCAGTAGGGATATGTACTGTACCGGTCTCGGCCAACCTTTTTTTACCCTTCTTCTGTTTTTCCCAGAGCTTTCTCTTTCTAGTAATGTCTCCACCATATAAGTGACCTGTAACATCTTTTCTTAAGGGTTTTAGGGTCTCTGATGAGATAATTCTACCTAGAGCCCTGGCTTGAATCTTTGTAGCAAATTGCTGTCTTGGAAGTATCTTATGCAACTTCTCTACAGCCTTCTCCCCTTCTTCTTGAATAGAGTGTTTAGCAACAATCCTTGAAAAGGCTGGCACAGGTTCTTCCGCAACTAAAAGATCCATTCTTGTTACATCTGCTTTTTTATTAGGAAGAAGTGTATAGGAAATTGACGCATAACCAGAACTTGCAGTTTTTATTCTTTCAAAAAATCTTCTCATTAACTCTCTAAGTGGCATCTCTACAGAAAGAGAAATTCTGTCATCACCAAAAGTATCTGTTTCAACAACATTACATTCATGTTCGTAAAAAATTGGCATGACCATTTCAAGATAGTCTGTTGGTAGAAGTATTTTTACAGAGACCCAAGGCTCCATAACTTCCAAAACATCTCCTTCATCCGGAAAGGCAATCGGAGAATAGACCGTCTCTACCTTTCCGTTTTTTCTTTTTATATCATAGGTAATAGTTGGTATAGTCACTACGATAGTCAAACCAAATTCTCTCTTTAATCTCTCTGTAGCAATTTCTAAATGGAGCATACCGAGAAATCCACACCTAAAACCTCTGCCCAAAATACCAGAACTTTCTTCTTCAAAAGTTAATGAAGAATCAGTCAATTCAAGTTTCAAAAGAGCCCTTTTTAATTCATCGAAGTCATCTTGGCTTTCTGGATATATTGAAGCCCAAACCATTGGAGAAGGTTTCTCATATCCAGATAATGCCTCACCTCTATAGTCAGAAGAAGAAACCGTGTCTCCAACTGATGCAATTCCTGCCTCCTTTATGCCAGTAACAATATATCCAATCTCTCCACATGAAAGGGATCCCACTGGTAAAGGGGCTGGCTTGAAAACACCAACCTCATTAGCTAAAAATTTCTTTCCTGCCATAACAAAAGAAAGATTATCCTTCTTCTTCACCGAACCACTGAGTACCCTGATATACACAATCATTCCTTGATGGTTTGAATACTCAAAATCAAAAACCAGAGATTTGAAAACTCCCCCCTCTTCTTTCGGTGTTGGTACTTTTGATATAACTTCCTCAAGGAGTTCTGGTACTCCAGCTCCAGTTTTACCAGATGTTTCTAATACATCACCAACTGAACAAGAGAGTAACTTAGAAACCTCTTCCTTTACCTCTTTTACTCTGGCATTTGGTGAGTCTATTTTATTAACAACAGGAATTATGGTATGCCCAAAACTCCTTGCCATCTCCAAAACTGACATGGTTTGAGCCTGTATACCCTGAGTAGCATCTACAAGTAATATTGAGCCTTCTACGGCTTTTAAGGCCCTAGACACCTCATACGAGAAATCTATATGCCCAGGAGTATCTATAAGATTTAGGTGATATCCCTTGTACTCCATGGTAACCGGCTGCATTTTTATAGTAATGCCCCTTTCCCTTTCAAGATCCATAGAATCAAGAACTTGGTCCTTCATCTTTCTCTTTTCTAGGGTATTAGTAAATTCAATCAACCTATCAGAAAGTGTTGATTTTCCATGATCAATATGGGCAATAATGGTAAAGTTTCTGATCTTCATAGAGAAATCTAAGATAACATGTCAGGGTCAGACCAAGCAACCCTGGTAAGCTTCTTCCATCTGGATGACAGAGCAACCTCTATTTCGGTCAATTGCCTGTTTTTCAGAATCTTCAGAAGAATCCAACCAAAGAATATTCCTAATAGACCAGAGAAAAGTCCCTGCAAGAAAATGCCAATCAAGGTATTGGTATCTAAAATTAAAACAAAGAAAGGCAAGAAGAAATATGCAATAAAACCAGAAACAGTTCCTGCAGAAAAACTATGGTAGAAAACTACAAAAAGATCTTTTGTTAAGAAATTAAAGTTTTTTCTAAAGACATAAATCAAGAGAAAACAGTTCAAAATAGAGCCTAGTGCAAAAGATAAAGGAAGCATTAAAACTTCAGTCCCAGAAACATTCTCAACCCTTAAGATTTCTTCAACAAAAAACCGAAAGGTCATTGACGACTTGAAGATTATTAAGAATGTTCCTGTAAGAATTATTGTGGCTACAGTTGAAACTGTGTTAATCAAGAGAGGTATCTTAGTCTTACCGACAACATAGAAAGCTCTAATAAAAAGTAATATCAGGCTCTGGAAAACAACTGAGATTACAAAGAGTGCAAGAGATGCCGCCACTAGCCTCGTAGCAGTCCAGTCAAAAGAACCCGAACCAAGAACAACACGAACAATCTGAGCTCTAAGTACGATGAATAGAGCCGTAATAGGTAAGGACCAAAAAATTATATGCTTTGCTGCATTTATAATATTTTCCACATACTTCTCTATCTCACCTGTAGCATACAACTTGCTTAAAGTTGGAAAAGCAGCAAGAGAATAGCTGACACCAATGATACCAAGTGGCACAGATTGTATATTGAATGAGAAATTAAATATGGAAATAGATCCTTCACTCATAGTAGAGGCAACAGCAACAAATACCAAAAGAAGAACATGGGTCATTCCAAGAGCAATAGTTCTTGGAAGTGACGTAGCAATAACACCTAATACCTCCTTTATACGGACCTTTAAAGAAAAGAAGGAGAAAAGACCAGTGTTAGCAACAAATGGGATTTGAATGAGCATGTGCATAAATGAACCCAAAACTACACCAAACACAACTCCTACAATGCCAAATCTTCCTTCCAGAAAAACAATTCCCAGAATGATCCCAAGATTATATAAGATTGGAGAAAGTGCATATACAAAAAACTTTTGGAAAGTCTGATTCACACCACCAAATATATTTGAAAGTCCCAGCAGTATTGGAGAAAGCAACATTATCCTAGAAAGATCTATTAGCAACTCGGTTTCTTCTACATTAAATCCTGGGAATAGTTTAGGTTCTATGTATGGAAGCAGAAAGAATAAAATAGCTGAAACAGCAACAATAAAAAAGAGAAAGAAAGTGGTCAGTGATTGAAGAAATATTCTGGCCCCCTCTTTACCACCCCTTTCAAATTTACTGGACAAAATTGGTACCAAGACAGAAACAGAAACAATAGAAGCTGCTGATATAAATACTAGGTCTGGTATCCTAAAAGCCGCATAGTAAACGTCAAGTGTGCTGCCAGCACCAAAAGTGTGGGCCAGAAGCCTATCCCTTAAAAGAGCAAGTAATTGTGAAAGAAAAGTAAAACCAGCTAAAATATAAGCAGCCTGATGAACACCAGAAATCCCTTTATTAAAAGCTCCTACTATCTTTCCAACCATATTTTATAAACCATCCGATTCCTCCAAAGGAAGATCCTCCCTAGACTCTAATTCTTCATCAATTGGATCAGTTGCTTCGTGAAATGGATCCAGGCCACTTTTTAAGTTATCTAAGATAAAAGTAATTTCTTCATTATCAGGATCTGTATCTTTTAGGTAAGTAAATATATCTACAGATTCAGAAACCCTGTTCAATTCATAGTAAGTTAGACCAAGAAAATATTTTGCGTTAGCATAATCTGGCGCAAGATCAATTGCTCTTTCGAAAGAATTAGCAGCATCTTTATAACTCTCTTTGTCATAATATAAAATACCTAACTGAAAAAATATTGTGGGATTATTTGGTTCAATAAGAGTAGCTACTTCAACAGAAGAAATAGCTCCATCAACATTTCCGGAAGAAATTTCTATCTGTGCAAGAGTAAATATTGCTGCTGTGAAATTATTCTTTTTCTCGAGAGCCTTGTTAACCCAATCTCTTGCCGCATCTAGATTATTTTGATTCATCTCAAGTCTCGCTAGAGACAGATATAAGTTTGGGTTTTTAGGTGCACGTTCTATAGCTGCCTCATATGCAAACCTAGCCCCTTCTATTGCCCCGGGAATATTAAGTGGTACAACTGATAAGTAAATATCTCCTAAAGATACGTAGTTTTGATAGTTGAGTGGATTTGTTCCAATAGCAGACTGAGAGTTTGAGATGGAAAGCCCGAGTGACTGCTGTGCCCTATTTACAACAGAGCTAGAGCTTAGATCCTCTGTGGATACAATTCTGTTAAATTGGATTAAGTTCAGATTTGCAAGAGATTGCAGATAAACATCACCCTCATACAGATTAATAGACTTAACTAAAGTATTTCCAGCTAAAACAGAGTCTCCATTTGAAAGAGCAACTGAAGCTTTTTGATAATAAATGTAGGCCAAGACCCTCTGGAAAGAGACATAACCAATTGCAAAGAAACAAATAACCAAAGATACTGAGATCAATGTTGTAACAAAGCCAATCCTTGGAGACTTAATAAACACTAATTCTTTTTGCTTTATAACCCCAGATATAACAAGTGTTGCAAGGAATAGCCCTGTAAAGATAAACGTAAGAGAAAAAACAACCACACCTGGAACATGAACAAGCATAACAGACCATAGAAATACTGTAACTATAAATGAAGATAGAATTAGATACTTGATAAAGGGAGTCTGCTCCTTAGTCAGGGTAATAGACTTAAGCCACTCATATACCAACATAACCATAAAAGCAATCCAAGACAGTATTCCCAATATACCTGTTGTAATAGCGGTAGTCATAATATATGAGAAACCGTAATCAAAGTCTGCATTCCATAACCTAGTTTGATTGACCAGATCTGGCTTAAACAACTGCCACTGATAAATGAAAGTACCTGGCCCAGATCCAAATATAATGTTCTTGGCATTAGAGAACGTGCCTCTCAATATCTCAAAAGTGGCAGATACGCCAGGCTGAACATCCACAACATTAGTGCCTAAGAGCCTCCAAATAAATCCTCCCAGAAAATCACCTGCCATTAGGAAGATTACTGAAAGAATCAGGATTATTGTAGAAAGAACTGGGAGGGTTCTCTTGTTCCCCCTATACGAAAAAAGATAGACGAAAGAGATCAATGACAGAATTCCTAAAATCACCCAAACCACAGAAAAGTTAACGGCTACGAGGAAGATAGCACTAAGAACAAAAACTACATACGCAACAACCTTCAGCTCCTTTGTTGCCTTAGTTGTTTCAATAAACAGCGCGGAAATAATTGTTGAGACTCCAGCGATAACCGCCAAGTCATTCCATTTACCAAAAGTGTTAGAAGTTATATCGGTAAAGATTCCAAATGACAGAAAATCCACACCGAAAATAAACCTCAACAAATGAAACATAAAAATTATTACTGCACCTAATATGAAAGCAATGTAGGCATAGAAAATCTTTTTAGGAGAACTGAATGTCTGCATTACAAGAAATGTCAAAGTAAATACAGCAAATATAAAAGTAAAAGAACTATACTCTATACCATACCCAAGAATTGAAACACCAACTGTCTTACTCAAAGCCGCTGATATTAAGACGACAAGTGGTACAACTAACATTGTAATCAGCCACCAGCTCTTTGGATAATATAGAGAACCTCTTTTAAGAATGTGCAGTATAAAAGCAATAGCAGAAAGAACAGTAAATAAAATGAGGAGGAAACTTTTAGCGTAAGAAAAAGACACAAGGTTACTTGGTGATATAATTAAAAGTAGCAAGAAAGGTAGTACTAGTAGTAATGAAAAAGATATATTCTCTAAAATATTACTATTTATCCTTATTTTGGGGAATTTCATTACTATACATAATAACAAAACCCCGCCTGTTAGGCGAGGTTCCGTTATATTTTTCCTTGCATCTATAAGCCGAATTCTGTCCTCCACATAAAGTGAATGAATGACTATTTATCTGTCTTTCTTGTTACCAAGAAGATCAAGCGACACAGACTCCTAAAAGGAGAATACGGTCTTGCATTCAGGTAAGGATTTAGCCGTTTCACTCTAGAAGTTACCTTCTAGACTAACCACATAGTGGTTCCTTAAATCTTTCGATTTAAAGCGTCTCTGCTCGCACCTCTAAGATTGCTCTAGATGGGTGTTACCCACTACCCTATTTTGAATGTTCGGACTTTCCTCCCAATACATATGCATTGAGCAGTCATTCAATGCAAGGATTTATATTATACATAAACTGTATTGGGTTGACAATACCTTAAAAATATGGATAATGTTGGTTAGAAACATTTCCATGAAAGGTTACGATTATGAAATTAGGAATCATCGAAGACGCGCAGAGGGC
>JALEGR010000066.1 GCA_022763265.1 Minisyncoccota bacterium
AAAGAATTTATCTAGACTATGCCTCAACTACACCAATTGACAAGAGGGTAATAAGAGAAATGAAAGGTCTTTGGGCTAATCCATCTTCTATACACAAAGAAGGTATTTTAGCCAAGAAGAAGTTGGAAAAAGCACGAAAGAGAGTTGCTCGGATTATGAAGATAAAAACAGAGGAAGTAATTTTTACTTCTGGAGGAACAGGGTCTGTTAATCTGGCAATTCTTGGCGTAGTAAGAAATTTTGAAAACCCTCATATAATTACATCAACGATAGAGCACTCTGCCGTTTTAGAGACATGTAAGTATCTAGAAAAGAATAACTTAGCAGAAGTAAGCTATGCTTCTGTCGATGGAGAGGGCTTAGTATCTCCTAAAGAAATTGAATCACTGATAAAAGAAAATACAGTACTTATTTCAATTATGTATGTGAATAATGAGATTGGTACTATACAGCCAATTTCTGAGATATCAAAAATTATACCTCGCAATGTGTATTTTCATACTGATGCAAGTCAGGCTCCCAATTATCTAGACATTCATATGGAAAGATTGGGTGTCGATATGATGGCCATTGATGGTTCAAAGGTTTATGGTCCAAGGGGAATAGGGGTTCTTGCTGTAAAAAAAGATGTAAAAATGTCCCCCATACTCTTCGGTGGTGGACAGGAAAAGGGTCTTCGTCCCGGAACAGAAAATCTACCCGCAATCTGTGGGCTAGCTAAGGCTTTAGAGATTTCGAATATAGAAAGAAAAAAGGAGTCAGAACGTCTATTAAAGATCAGAGACTGGTTTGTTGATGAACTTAAGGGGAATTTTCCAGATTGTAAGATAAATGGTTCCTTAAAAAAAAGAATACCAAACAATGTAAATATTTGTTTTCCTAAAATAGACTCTGAGTTTTTGGTAATCAGGTTAGATCAGCTTGGCTTTGCAACTTCTTTTGCTTCATCTTGTCAGAGTGACTACTCTTATGTTGTCTCTAAAGTGAGTGGAGAGGAGTGTGGTAAATCTAGCTTGCGTATTAGTTTTGGAAGAGACACTAATAAAAGAAAGCTAAAGAGATTTATTGGAGTATTAAAAAAGATCCTGGTATAATACCTTTATGGATGATCTCAATAAACAGCAGTTAATTCTCCTTGTAATACTGGTTGCTTTCGTTGTCTCTATTGCCACAGGCATTATTACAACCTCTCTTCTAAGCAAAGCACCTGTTGAGGTTACTAGAACTATCAATCAGGTTGTGGAAAGAACTGTAGAGACTGTTGTTCCCAATGATATTGATTCTGAGAAGGAGGTTGTTACTGTCAAAGAGACAGTAGTTGTAACGGAGGAAGATCGGGTTATTGAAGCCATTGAAAAAAATAAATCAAAAGTGGTAAGGGTATTTGAAGAAGGGGTCTTTAGAGGGATAGGTTTTCTAAAGGGAGATACAGAAATTGCTACAGTTGGTCCAATCTTTAATGGATCAGGAAATTACAAGGCACGTTTTGATGGAGGAGAAGAAGTTGATGTGAACTTCGACAGAAGGGATGATGTGGGTGTTGTCTACTTGAAAGTCCAAACAGAGGGGAAGAATTATGAGAACGCAAGTCTTTCTTCTGAAGATCTAAAACTAGGACAAAGAGTAATTGTAATATATGGAATCAATCAGGCTATTTCAACTGGATTAGTGTCATCCATAACAGGAGATTCAAGAGTTATAACAAGTATTGATACTACTAATATGGAAAATGGCTCAATTCTCCTAAATCTTTCCGGAGAAATTGTGGGAGTCTTGTCATCTACTAAAGAATTTGTATCATCTAAAAAATTATTCGTAAGTGCCGACACATCAAATACGGCAGCAGTAGGTGAATCGATATAATAAAATTGACATATAATAATATAATTGTACTATACTAAATATGCCACCATTTAGAAACTTTACAGCAAAAGCTAAAGAAGCGATCAGGAAAGCCCATGAGCTGGCTATTTCTGGCGGACAAAATCATGTTAGTCCAGTACACCTGCTAGCAGCTTTGGTTGAACAAGAGGACTCGATGGTTATTTCTATTCTAGAAAAGTTAAATGTTGATGTAATTGCTCTAACCGACACCGTCTTTGATTCTATAGATGGATCAACTGGAGATACAATGTCTCCTTCATATCAAATATACCTAACACCAGAACTTGCTATGACAATTGAATCATCTGCTAAATTGGCAGCTGATTTAGGTGAGACACAGGTTTCTGTTGAACACCTATTCTTGGCAATGTTGTCAGTTGACAGCCCAGCAAAGGATATGCTTGAGAATTTCCGAGTTACAAAACAAACTGTTAATCCGATCATTGAAGATCTGAAGCATGATATTAAAGATGTTTCTTCTGGTCCGAAGAAATCAAAAACAGTTGCTAAGTACACCAGAAATCTAACCAAACTTGCTGAGGAGAATAAACTCGATCCTGTTATTGGAAGAGATAATGAGATCTCTAGAATACTTCAGATACTCTCAAGGAGAACCAAAAATAATCCAATTCTGATTGGAGAAGCTGGGGTTGGTAAAACTGCTATCGCAGAAGGGTTGGCTGCCAAGATTGCATCTGGCAACGTTCCAGAGTCTTTGAAGGATAAGGAGCTTGTTTCTTTGGATCTAGGATTACTGCTTGCTGGTACAAAATTTAGAGGAGAGTTTGAAGAAAGACTAAAGAATTTAATGAAAGACGTAGAACGGTCTGAAGGGAAGATTATTCTCTTTATTGATGAAATACACACAATCATGGGGGCTGGAGCAGCAGAAGGAGCCATGGATGCTTCTAATATGCTAAAACCAGCTCTTTCTCGTGGAGAAATTCGAGTTATTGGTGCTACAACTTTGAAAGAGTATCAGCAACACATTGAAAAAGACCCAGCTTTTACTAGAAGGTTCCAGCCAGTCCATGTAAATGAACCCAATGTTGAAGATGCTGTTACGATTCTTAGAGGTCTAAAGGACAAGTATGAGCTATATCATGGGGTCAGAATTACAGATGATGCTATTGTAGCTGCTGTAAAGTTTTCAAGTAGATATATTACAGATAGATTTCTTCCGGATAAAGCAGTTGACCTTATAGATGAGTCTGCTTCTCTTTTGAAGTTGTCTCTTGAGAATATGCCTCCAGTTCTTGAGAAGACAAATTCTAAGGTTATGAAGCTAGAGATTGAGAAAGAAGCTCTAAAGAAAGAGGTTGAGGGTAGAAAGACAAAAAATACTAAGCAGCACAAGAGAATAAAGGAAATTGATAGAGAGATTGCAGACTTAAGAGAAAAAACTTCTGAAATTGAATTGAAATGGAAGAACGAAAAAGAAACAGTTTCTGATATAAAGAGAATAAAGAAGGAGTTAGAGGAGTTGAGGATTGAAGCAGAGGGGGCTGAGGCTATCGCTGACTTGGCTAGAGCAGCTGAGATTAGGTACTCAGAGATACCAGACTTAGATAAAGAGTTAGATACAAAATCAAAAAGACTAAAAAGACTCCAGGGATCAAGGAGAATATTGAAGGAGGAGATTGCAGAGGAAGATATTGCAGACGTTGTATCAAGGTGGACAGGTATACCTGTTGCGAGAATGCTTGAATCTGAGGCTGAAAAACTTACACGCATTGAAGAGGATCTAACAAAGAAGGTTGTTGGTCAAAGTGAGGCTGTTGGTAAGGTTTCAGATGCTATAAAGAGGTCTCGTGTAGGTATTGCAGACCCAGATAGGCCAATTGGTTCATTCCTATTCCTTGGTCCAACTGGTGTTGGTAAAACTGAATTAACCAAAGCTTTGGCTGATTTTATGTTTGATGATGAAGATGCTTTAATTCGAGTAGACATGTCAGAGTTTATGGAGAAACATTCTGTTTCAAAACTTATCGGTTCTCCTCCTGGATATGTTGGTCATGAAGAAGGAGGTAACCTAACAGAAAAGATCAGGCACAGGCCTTATTCGGTAGTCTTATTTGATGAAATTGAAAAAGCACACCCTGAAGTATTTAATATTCTTCTTCAGGTTCTTGATAACGGTGCTCTAACTGATGCAAAAGGAAGGAAGGTAAACTTTAAGAATACTGTTGTTGTTTTGACATCAAATATTGGAGCAAGACACATTGATAAGATGGAAAGATTAGGATTTGGAACTGGTGGTGTAAAAGAGGATTATAAGGAAGCTAAAGAAAAAGTAATTGAGTCACTTAAGGATTACTTTAGACCAGAGTTTCTCAACCGTCTAGACGATATTGTAATCTTTGACATTCTTTCAAAAGAAGCAATCAGAGATATTGTTGATCTACAAATTAATATTGTGAAGGAACGGCTTGAACAAAAAGAAATTAAGCTGATAGTTACCGATGCCGCATTGGTTCATTTGGCAGATAAAGGATATGATCCCCAGTATGGAGCAAGACCACTTAGAAGATTGATCCAGAATAAGATAATGACACAAATTGCAAACCTAATGATATCAAAGGGTATCATGAGGGGTGGTACTGTAACCGTTGATGTGAAGAACAAAGATTTCATTTTTGATGTAAAAAAGGGAAGAGGAGGATCGCTAATAAAGAAAGAGTTAGTAAAAGAGGTTGTTGAG
>JALEGR010000067.1 GCA_022763265.1 Minisyncoccota bacterium
AAGATAGCACAGCTACTTATCTATCCAGTTGAGATAGTAGATATAGAAGATGTAGATGAATTAGAAGAATCACAAAGGGGCGAAGGTCGCTTTGGCAGCACAGGAAGAAAATGATCCTAGAAGGCAAAAAGTACAGACACTTTAAGGGTGGTGAGTACAAAGTGGTTGCTATAGGAAAGCATTCTGAAACACAGGAAGATTTAGTGGTGTATAAAAGTATAAAGCCACCATATCAAGTCTGGATAAGACCGCTTACTATGTTTGAAGAGGAGGTGGATAGAGATGGGTATGTTGGCCCAAGGTTTGTTAAGATTGACTAGTGATGGATATAAGACAAGAAATTAAAGAAAAGATAAAAGAAGCACTAAATAAGTGCGATATTTCTGATGTGGAGATTGAGCTAGAGCGTCCGCAAGACATGTCACATGGAGACTATTCTACAAATGTGGCACTAGTTGCAGGTGGCAACCCAAAAGAATTAGCTCTAAAGATTGTAGAAAATATTGATATAGAGGGGGTTAGTATTGCTGGTCCTGGTTTTATAAATTTCAAACTACCCAAGGATTACTTTATAGATTATCTAAGAGGGATTGATGATAGTTTTGGTAACAACTCTATAAATAAAGGAAAAAGGATTTTAATCGAATACACTGACCCAAATCCTTTTAAGCAGTTTCATATAGGGCATCTAATGAGTAATGCTATTGGTGAGTCGGTATCAAGAATTTTGGAAGCATCGGGAGCAGAGGTAAAAAGAGGAAATTATTTTGGAGATGTTGGCCCACATGTTGCTAGAACTATCTGGGGCATGATGAATTCGTCTGATATGCCAGATGAAGGAAGTAGTTTAGAGAGAAAAACAGAGTTTCTTGGAAATTCATATGTATATGGTTCAGAAATGTATGAAAAAGATCCAGAGATAAAAACTCAGATAGAGGAAATAAATATACACATATATAAAAAAGATAGCGAAGAGATAAATAGTCTGTATGAGAAGGGGAGGAGGTGGAGTCTGGAACACTTTGAAGAAATATATAAGAAGTTAGGAACTTCTTTTGATTACTATTTCCCAGAAAGTGAAGTCTTTGAGAAGGGTAGCTTGATTGTAAAGGAAAATCTTGGAAAGGTATTTGAAGAAAGTGAAGGTGCAATTGTATTCCGCGGAGAAGATTATGGTCTTCATACAAGAGTTTTCATTACCTCAAAAGGCACACCAACATACGATGCCAAAGAAATTGGGCTACAACACAAAAAGATAGAAACGTATCCATATGATGAATCTATTACAATAACTGCTAACGAACAAGCTGATTTTATGAAAGTTGCCTGGAAGGCATATGAGGAGCTAGGAGGAGACAAAAGCAGGCTGAAGCATATCTCACACGGAATGATGAGGCTCTCTTCAGGAAAAATGTCTTCAAGGAAGGGCAACATAATTACTGGGGAAGATCTACTAGAAGAGGTTGAAAAGTTGGCGCGGGGGAAGGCTGATGATGTAAGTCTTTCGGAGAAAGTTGCTGTTGGGGCTATTAAGTACTCAATATTAAAACAGTCTCCATCAAAAGATATTGTTTTTGATTTTGATAAGTCTCTTTCCTTTGAAGGGGACTCGGGTCCATACCTACAGTATACTTTGGCAAGAATAAATTCAGTTATAGAAAAGGCAGAAACTACTTCAGAGATGAAAGATTATTCAGAAAATGCAGAAGTATTGGTTAAACTAATAACAAGATTCCCAGAAGTAATAGAAAGATCAGTAAGTGAATATTCCCCACACTATATCGCTACATATTTAATTGAACTTTCTTCTAGCTTCAATGCTTTCTATGCTAAAGAAAAGATTTCTGATGATAGCAATAACTTAGCCATTACAAAAGTAGTTAGAATCATTTTATCTAAAGGATTACATCTTCTAGCTATTCCTACTCCAGAAAAGATGTAGTTTTGGCGTAAAAATGCTATATTCTTGTATATATGAAGGACGAAAAGGATGTACTTTCTTTTTGGGAAGAGAATAAAATTTTTGAGAAAACTCTAGAAAAGCCGGCACCAGCTGGAAATTTTGTATTCTACGATGGACCTCCATTTGCCACAGGCACACCACACTATGGTCACATTTTGCCTGGAACCATGAAGGATGTTATTCCAAGGTATCAAACTATGAAAGGAAAAAGAGTCAGGAGGGTCTGGGGTTGGGACTGTCATGGCTTGCCGATTGAAAGTTTAGTTCAGAAAGAGCTAGGAGTTTCAACTAAAAAAGATATTGAAAACTTTGGTATAGAAAGATTCAATGAAGCAGCTAGGGCTAGTGTTTTCAGATACGACTCTTTGTGGAAGGAGGTTATTCCCAAAACAGGAAGATGGATTGACATGGAGAATCAGTATACAACTATGGACCAAGGCTTTACCGAGTCTGTCTGGTGGGGATTCAAAAAAATATATGACAAAGGTCTTGTTTATGAAGATTTCAAATCAATGCACGTATCTCCGCTTTTGGAGACACCCCTCTCTAACTTTGAGGTGAATCAGAATTATAAAGATATTGAAGATATCTCAGTATATGCAAAATTTGAACTACAGGACGAGATAGGTACATTTGTACTGGCCTGGACTACTACACCCTGGACTTTACCTGGTAATGCTGCTTTAGCAGTGGGTTCTGATATTTCATATGTAAAATCAAAGAAGGATGGGGAACAGTACATAGTTGCCAAAGACCTGATGGAGAAAGTTTTGAAGGAGGATTATGAAATCGTAGATACATTTAAAGGAGAGAAGCTTGTTGGACGAAGTTATAAACCAGTTTTTGACTATTACTTTAATCAGCAAGATTTAGAAGATAGAGAAAATGGATGGAAAATATATTCAGCTGATTTCGTAACTGTAGAAGATGGAACTGGAATAGTTCATGTGGCTCCAGCTTTTGGAGAAGATGATCTTAACCTTGGCAAGAAAGAAAAACTACCTTTCATTCAACATGTAAATATTGATGGAACAATAAAAAGGGAAGTGTCAGAGTTTGCTGGAAGACAAGCAAAACCAAAAGCAACCCCGGATGAGCCAAAAAAACATCAAGAGACGGATATAGAAGTTCTTAAGAACCTAGCACATAAAGGACTCTTGTTTGCTAAAGAGAAATATATGCACTCATATCCGCACTGCTGGAGAACAGATGCTCCGCTTCTTAACTATGCAATGAGCTCTTGGTTTATAAAAGTAACTGACATAAAGGATAAGATTGTAAGAGAAAACAAGAAAGTAAATTGGGTACCAGAAGATATCAGAGATGGAAGATTTGGTAAGTGGTTAGAAGGGGCTCGTGATTGGGCAATTTCAAGAAATAGATACTGGGGTGCCCCAATCCCTATCTGGAAGTCAGAAGATGGTAAAGATGTTGAGGTTATAGGCTCTATTGAAGATATTAAAGAAAGGTGTCCGGGGAGAATAAGAGATATCTATGTAATGAGACATGGAGAAAGTAAGAAGAATGTTCTCGGTGTCTTTGATCGTGAATTAGACAAGTACCCCTTGACAGATACTGGAAGGACGGAGGTGCTCAAGAGTGTATCGAAATTGAAAGGTAAACTCGACACTATAATTACGTCTCCGGTTAGAAGAACAAAAGAAACAGCCGAGATCGTTGCAAAAGAGCTGGGTGTTGAGGTAGTTATCTCAGAAGAACTTAGAGAGGTTGATCAGGGTTCTTGGGAAGGAAAAAAAGAAAATGAAGTTAACAGAAAGGCATATGATTCTCTTCCAGAGGAACAGTATTATAGGGCTCCAAGGGGAGACCATGGAGAGTCCTGGAAAGATGTTGAAGATAGGGTATATAGCTTTGTAAAAAACACTTTAGAGGAAACTAATAAAAATGTTCTTTTCATTACACATGGCGGTTTAATGGTTTATTTAACAAAATCCTTAAGGAGACTTTCTTTAGGTAAAACAAGAGATCTGTTTAAAAAGGATGAGTATAAAGGCTATGCTAATGCAATACACTTCTATATAGACACTGGAACAATGAAAGAGTTTGATTTTCATAGACCATATATAGATGATATTACTTGGAAGAATAAGAGAGGGAAAGAAATGAAAAGAATACCGGATGTTTTTGATACTTGGATTGATTCCGGGTCAATGCCTTTCGCCCAAGTTCACTACCCATTTGAGAATAAGGAGAGGTTTGAAAAGAAAGACAGTCCTCTTTTCCCGGCAGACTTTCTGGCAGAGAGTTTAGATCAGACTCGTGGCTGGTTCTATACTCTGCTTGTTTTAAACACAGCTTTGTTTGATAAGAGCCCATATAAGAATGTTGCTGTTGGTGGTCTAATTTTAGCAGAAGATGGTAGGAAGATGTCTAAGAGTCTCAAGAACTATCCAGAGATGGACTATGTTCTGAATAAATATGGAGGAGATGCTCTTAGGTATTACCTAATGGCCTCTCCGGCAGTTCGCGGGGAAGAAATGCTTTTCTCTGAAAAGGGAGTTGATGAGGTTGTTAAGAAAGTGGTTATCAGATTAAAGAATGTCCACTCTTTCTATAAACTTTATAAAACAGGAAACATTAGAAATGATAGTAGCTATGTCCTAGATAAATGGTTGATTGAAAGATTTAAGGTTTTGCGAAATGAGGTCACAAAATATTTAGATTCGTTTGAGTTAGACAAGGCCTCAAGACCTTTTGCGGATTTCGTAGACGATCTTTCTACTTGGTATGTTAGAAGATCAAGAGATCGGTTTAAAGAAGGAAAGATTGAGTCAATTGAAACTTTGGGATATATATTGAAGGAGCTAACAAAAATTCTTGCTCCTATAATGCCTTTTGTTTCAGAAGAAATATACCAAGATCTTAAGACAGATGCTGACCCAGAAAGTGTTCACTTAGAAAGTTGGCCAGAAGAGAAGGTTAGTTTCTGGAAGGATATTTTTGCTAAGAAAAAAAATATTTTGGATGATATGATAAAGGTAAGAGATGTTATCTCAGAAGCTCTAGAGAAAAGAGCTAGTGCTGGCATTAAGGTAAGACAGCCACTACAGTCGCTTACTGTAAAAGGGGATATAAAGGAAGAATATATTGAGTTAATAAAAGATGAGGTTAATGTTAAAGAAGTTATTTTGGGTGGAGAACTTTCTCTTGATACAAATATTACAGATGAGTTAGAAAAAGAGGGAATGACTAGAGACATTATTAGATTTGTGCAAGATCTCAGAAAGAAGGCAGGTCTTAGCCCTGATGATTTGATTGTTTCTTTCTTTGATAAGGAAGTTCCAGGTGTAGAGGAAATTAAAAAACAAGTAAATGCAGTTGAAGTAAAGATTGATCAAGAAAGGGAGGGTCAGATTCTAAAAACATCAAAAGGAGAGATAAAGATCTCCATAGATAAAGTTTAATGGCTTATCATACATATAAAACAGAAGGTATCGTACTTTCTATAAAAGAAAGTGGGGAGGCTAGTTCGTATATAACAGTTTTCACAAAGGAACTTGGTCTAATAAAAGCAAATGTTCAGGGGACAAGACTTTTAAAGTCTAAGCTAAAGTACGCAATCCAAAAATATAATGTTTCCAAAATGTCTTTTGTTTACGGGAAAAGTAACTGGAAGCTAACCGGAGCTGTTCCTTTATACAACATTTACTATGAATTAAAGGATTCAAAACAAAAGCTGGAAATTGTAGCTAATACATTTTCTCTTCTACTGAAGCTTTTGGCTGGAGAGGACAAAAACGAAGAGTTATTCAATCTTATTTCCGGCGGCATTGATTTTATAAAAACTAATAACTTATCAAAAGAAGAGATTAGCTACTTTGAGTTTTTGTTTGTCCTACGGATTCTTTCTAATCTTGGCTACATTAGCACCTCAAATAAATTGGAATCACTGGCTTTTGGATCTGGGTGGAATAGTGAGATTGTTAAAGAACTGTCAGAGTATAAGAAGGAGGCAGTAGAGGCTATAAACCGAGCCCTCCTTGAAAGTCAGTTGTATTGACATGGTATATATATTTTGAGATAAAGGGCATAGAAAAGGCGTTCTTTTCACTAAAAAAGAAAGGGGGCTAGTATGCCTGGTATGACTGCTGAACAAATTTCTTCACTTATTGATATTTTCCACGGTACTAATGTTGTCCAGATGGATCGTTTGTTAACAAGGGGTTTTCTGGAGGACTTGTTTGACACTAGGGCAGATCTTTCCAGGCCCTACTCTGTGTTACACGTTTTGGGCCTTCCTATACCAGGTGATCCTCCTCCTATTGTTAACGGTGTAAGGAATGATCAAATCCAGTCCTTGATTGAGTTGTCTAAGAGGTTGGGCACTACCAGAGACAAGATTGATAAAATACTAGCTTCAGATATTCTTAGGGGTCTCTTAGACCCAAGGGTCTGCTTGGAGTCCAGGCAGAATTTCAGAATATCTTTGGCTCTCGAGCTGCCCATTCCCGATCCAGAGCTACACATATCACGATTGGTAATGATGGGTGGATACTCAGCTGTACCAAAGCATGAAATCGATCTGGTTTTCAGTAAAGGTGATTGCAAATTGTGTGTATCAAAAAGTAGTGCGGAGTTTATTTTTGTGGAAGAGTTCAAGTCCATCTTTAACGAGGACCCTTTAAACAGGGGTCATTGGCAGAAGTTTTTCTCTGACAAAGGACTCCGAGCTGCTACCTGGTATGAACTCTTGGCATTTGGGTATTGCTATCGGGATATTGCTACTGAACCACCGGTGGTGGCTCTTGGTTTCTGCCATACATATCCAAGAAATTTCCTTTCAGTTTCTCTCAAGGATGGCAACAGGGTCCTTGAAACAGCAGACACCATTTGTCTTGCTGGCCCCGCCAGACTCTTGGCCTTTCCTGTATAAACATTCGCCCGTATCCAAAGTACGGGCTTTCTTGTTGTGATATAATTTTTTCAATGCAAGAGGAGGAAAAGAGCAATATTGATAACCTTAAAGATAAGCTATATTCAAGGGAATACTCTCCAGAAAAAAAGGAAAGATCGGGTATATCACCTCATAAATTTGAAGGTATAAATACTGACTGGGATAATAAATCAAAAAAGAAGTCTCTTTTAAAGGAAAAGGGAGATGATTTTATAAAATGGTTTCTTTTCGTATCAATTGCTTTTTTTGTGGTTGCTTCTGCCATATCTGCCTTTATCTTTATAAGAGGAAGTGTGAATGTTTCAGCTAGGAATGTTGATGTAAGGGTAATTGGACCTGTAGCTATTGGTGGTGGTGAGGATCTTTCTCTTGAGATTGTTATTGATAATAAGAATAACGTAACTATGGAGACTACTAACGTCTATGTGGAATATCCTGAAGGAACAAGGGTAAAGAGTAGTCTGGATGAAGAATTGCTTAGGGATTATAAAGAATATGGATCTATATCTCCTGGTAGGAATAAGAGAGAGACTTTCGAGTCTGTTCTTTTTGGAGAGCAGGACAGTGTAAAAGAGATAAGGGTGAGAGTAGAGTACCGAGTGACGGGGTCAAGTGCTACCTTTGAAAAAGAAAAGACCTATGAAATAAAGATTAGCTCTTCTCCAGTTTTGGTTAAGGTAGATTATCCTAATGAGGTTAGGTCAGGACAGGAACTAGAATTTAGAATAGAGGTTGCATCTAACTCTAAAACCGACCTTTCAGATGTAATGCTTTCTGCTGAATATCCTTTTGGATTTTCTTTTAAGGAATCTAGTCCAGAAGTGACATATGATACAGATGCTTGGTTAATAGGAACACTCAAACCAGAAGAGAAAAAGATTTTCACAATAAGAGGTGTATTAAGTGGCCAAGACAATGAAGAAAGAACTTTCAGGTTTAATGTCGGTACTCAAAATAGGGAAGAGGAAAAAGCACTCGGGGCAACGTATGTAGCTTCTGCCAACACTATAGCTATAACTAAACCAGGCCTTTCTACAAGGGCTACTATAAATGGTTCAAGCTCAGACAAGGTGATTCTTTCTGCTGGAGATAATGTTCAGACAGTCATCTCTTGGATTAATTCTCTACAAACAAGAATTACAGATGCAAGTATTACTGCATATATCGATGGGAACATGGTTGATGCTGGATCTATCTCTGTTAGTTCAGGAGGATTTTTTAGATCATCTGATAACTCAATATCATGGAACTATAACAGTAGGTCAGATTTGAAAGAGATACCCGAGTCGGATGGTTCTGCTGTAGATTTTGGATTTAAGATACTTGATCTAAACACTAATCTAGCCTCAACACTTCGAAATCCAAAGATTGATATTGTAATTGGAATGGAAGGAACAAAAGATGCTTCAGATAAAGTTGACACAACTCTGTCAAAGCAAATTCTTGTCGAATCAAACCTTCTATTAGATGCCGAGGTAGTAAGGGATATAGGGCCAATTGAAAATAGTGGTCCAATTCCTCCGGTGGCAGAAGACACTACAACATACACTGTTAAATGGTCCCTTAAAAACTCATTCAATGATGTATCTAATGTTCAGGTTGTTGGACAGTTGCCATCATATATTGACTGGGATGGGGTGTCACTACCAGGATCTGAGAACATAACATTCAACCAATCAACAAAGCAAGTTATATGGACTATTCCCAACATAAAAGCAGGTACTGGATTCTCTGGTCTTTCCAAAGAGGTATATTTCCGTATATCATTAACCCCAAGCGCTAGTCAGTCTGGTAGTAGGCCTGTAATTCTGCAGCAAATTACTGCTAAGGGAACAGACCAGTTTACTAGTACTGTAGTTTCTGATGGTGCAGATAACCTTACAACTTTATTCACTGGAGCAACTCAAGCAGAAGCAGAAGTTCAATAATTATGGAAAACACAATGGAAAAAATAATATCTCTAGCAAAAAGACGTGGTTTTGTATTTCAAGGATCTGAGATATACGGAGGTCTTTCTGGTACATGGGACTATGGACCACTTGGAGTATTACTGAAAAACAATATCAAGAATTCTTGGTGGGATACTTTTGTTAAATCAAGAGATGATATGTATGGACTAGATGCAGCAATTTTGATGAATCAAGAGGTTTGGCAGGCTAGTGGTCATGTTGGGAACTTTTCTGATCCAATGGTTGAGTGTAGTAAATGTAAGAAAAGGTTTAGGGGAGATCAGTTAGAAGAAAGCAAGTGTCCAGACTGTGGTGGGGAATTAGAAGAATCAAAAGATTTCAATATGATGTTTGAAACATATGTTGGACCCTTCAAGGATGAAGATTCTATTTCATATCTGCGACCTGAAACAGCACAGGGTATTTTTGTGAACTTCAAGAATGTTGTTGACTCAATGCAGCCAAGACTTCCTTTTGGTATTGGACAGATTGGTAAGGCTTTTAGGAATGAAATTGCTCCAAGAGACTTTGTCTTTAGGTCTCGTGAATTTGAACAGATGGAAGTTGAGTATTTTGTTAAGGAAACTGATTGGCAGAAACATTTTGATATGTGGAAAGAGGTAATGAATAGCTGGATGTCATCTGTTGGAATTGATATGGATAAGGTTCATGAACTTGATGTCTCAGAAGAGGACAGAGCACATTACTCTAAAAAAACGATAGACTTTGAATTTGATTTTCCATTTGGAAGAAAAGAACTATTTGGTCTTGCGTATAGAACAGACTACGACCTTTCAAAACACATGAAAGAAAGTGGAGAGAAATTAGAATATATTGATCCAGATACTCATGAAAAGATTGTTCCTCATGTAATCGAACCATCACTTGGACTAGATAGGGCAGTTCTTGCAGTTCTTGTCTCAGCATACAGTGAAGATGAAGTAGGGGAAGAAAAAAGAGTTTTTCTTAAACTTCCTAAAGAGATTGCTCCAGTTAAAGTGGCAGTTTTTCCTCTTTTGAAGAATAAGCCAGAATTGGTAGAAAAAGCCAGAGGGATATATGAAATATTAAAGAAAGAAATACCGGATACAGTGTTTGATAGCAATGGAAATATTGGTAAAAGATATAGGAGACAAGATGAGATAGGTACACCACACTGTATTACAGTTGATTTTGATACTTTGGAGGATGATACGGTTACTTTGAGGGATAGGGATACTGCTGGACAGGATAGGGTGAAGGTTGAGGATGTATTACTTAAATTGAAAAATTAACTTTACACTGATATTCTTTATATTAGAAATAAAAAGGAGACTTTCCTATGTCTTGTGACCTAAGTGCGTGCAAAAGTGGGACTCATGAATTTGTTGAGATACTTGGCGTTTCTGACGCGTATGACACAGAAAAGGTTGTTAGGTGGTGCACTGTGTGTGGTTCTGTTGCAGTAGATTTAGATCATGACAACAGAACAAGTCCGGGACGTGTCATGAAAATGAGAAGCCCACAAGTCACCAAAGACTT
>JALEGR010000068.1 GCA_022763265.1 Minisyncoccota bacterium
CCCGAGAGGGCGGGGATGAATGTGTATTTTTACCGCAAGCCAAAGCTTGCGCCACAAAAGGAAACCCCGGGCGCTAGTCCGGGGAGGAGGTCATTATATACAAAAACCACCTAAATGAGGTGGTTTGTATTTCACATTTTTGAGACAATATCGTCCAAAGTTCCAGTGACACTTTTAATGCTCGTAGTTGAACCACAACTAATAAGTATTGATCGAGCTTCAAAAGCATTACAAAAGGCTTCTGGTATCTTTTTCTGCTCAAGCTGTGCAATAGCAAGAGCTAACAGACAGCAAGCTTCAGTCTTTTTGTCATTGAAATCTGTTCCAACAAAGTCTCTGATCCATAAAGCCCGCTTGAAACACTCTTCAGCTTTTTTATGCTTTGATTGCCGAAGATAAGTTCCGCCCAGTGAATTCCAGGCCTCCAGAGACTTTGGTCTTGCTTGAACAAGTAAAGTCTCCAGAAGAACCAGTTCATCATCGTAAGAGTGAGTAATTAATGCCATTCTAAGTTCAGCAAACGGAACCGTGTCCAAAATGTCCATATTGGTAATTCTTAGGGCATTAATAAACTCAGTCCAGCCTTCTTTGAAGACTTTTAGCTCCTCTGTCGGATCAAGACTGGAGTTCAGTGTCTTGACCAGATTATCAAGGCAGGTATAGACACCCTCTACATGACTTGCACTTAGCATTTCAGGTCCTTTCCTTGTGAAATAACCGGTTTCCAAATTGGATACTACCACAAAACTTCCAGAAAACAATCTTCTCATTTATACTATACCTAAATGAAGCGAACCTATGACAAACCGTTCTTTCTTACCATCCTAGCCCTAGTTATCTTAGGTATATTCATATTCACATCTGCTTCTTTAGGGCTCCTTGCAAAAGAAGGGGCTACCTTTGGATCTGTAGCTAAAAGCCAGATACTCTTTGGTCTTCTTGGTGGGTCAATTGCCGCCCTCATTACTTCAAGAATAAAGTATACATTTTGGAAAAAACACGCTTTTTTTATTCTACTTAGTGCCATCATCCTTTCTCTCTTAGTGTTTGTTCCTCAGTTAGGTTTTGGCCACGGAGGAGCTAGACGCTGGGTGGACCTTGGCTTTATCACATTCCAACCATCAGAGTTTCTAAAGTTTGCTTTTATCATTTATTTTGCAGCCTGGCTTTCTAGTATCCAAAAGAAAATTAGTTCCTTTAATTACACGATTATTCCTTTCTTTGTGATTATGGCAATACTTGGAGGAATACTTTTCCTACAAACAGATATTGATGTCATTGTTATCATTTTCTTAATTGGACTAGTACTCCTGTATAGTGCTGGTGTTAAATGGAAACATTTACTAGTAATCCTTCTACTGGCAAGCTTTGTTTTTGGGGCCATTGCATATTCCAAGCCACATGTAATTTCTAGAATACAAACATTTATTGATCCAACTGAGGACTCTCAGGGAGCAGCCTATCAAATCCAACAATCTCTAATTGCCATTGGATCAGGTGGTATTTCAGGCAGAGGTTTTGGTCAAAGTGTTCAGAAATTCAACTTCCTACCAGAACCAATAGGGGATTCAATATTTGCCGTATACGCTGAAGAGTTTGGCTTTATAGGAAGCGTTGGCCTTGTATTACTATTTCTGTTTTTAGCCCTCAGAGGTCTAAAAATCTCCTCGAGGGCTCCAGATACCTTTGCTCGACTGACCGTCATTGGAATTGTTATACTTATTGTTATGCAATCGCTTCTAAACATTGGGGCCATGCTTTCACTTGTCCCTTTGATTGGAACACCATTGCTTTTTGTAAGTCATGGAGGAACAGCCCTTTTTGTTACATTGGCAGAAATCGGAATTGTCTTAAACATATCAAAATATAGTAAGTAATATGAAAATTGTTTTTACCGGAGGAGGTTCAGGAGGTCATTTTTATCCAATCATAGCCATAGCTCAAAGCATAAATAACATTGCTTCAGAAAAAAAGCTAGTTGATGTAAAAATGTACTATATTTCAAACAGCCCATATGATGAGGGTCTTTTATTTGATAACAATATTATTTTCAAAAGAAATACAGCAGGAAAAAGAAGGAGGTATTTTTCTCTTTTGAATATCATTGATCTTTTTAAGATTTTCTTTGGAACAATTACTGCCACATGGACACTTTTCAAAATATACCCAGACGTAGTTTTTGGTAAAGGTGGTTTTGCATCCTTTCCAACACTTTTTGCAGCAAGAATACTAAAAATCCCAGTAATCATTCATGAGTCAGACACTGTACCCGGCAGAGTAAATGCTTGGGCAGGAAAGTTTGCAAAAAGAATTGCTATTGCTTTCCCTGAAGCAGGGAATCATTTCCCAAAAGAAAGAACTGCCCTAGTTGGTAACCCTGTCAGAAAAGAGTTACAAAACCCTGTGCCAGAAGGAGCTTTTGATTTTCTGAAACTAGAAAAAGATATACCAGTTATCCTTGTTCTTGGAGGATCACAAGGGGCTGAAATGATAAATGATAATCTAATGGATGCTCTTCCTGATCTATTGAACAGATTCCAGGTAATTCATCAAACCGGAAATGAAAAGCTTAAAGCGGTAGAAGAAATGTCTAGAGCTACACTTCTAAACCATCCCCACAAAGAAAGATACAAAATATTCCCATACCTAAACACACTAGCAATGAGAATGGCAGCTGGTGCTTCTTCTATTGTCATCTCAAGAGCTGGAGCAGCCTCAATCTCTGAAATATCATCTTGGAAAGTTCCAAGTATTATAATCCCAATTACAGACTCAAATGGAGACCATCAAAGAAAAAATGCTTTTGCATATGCAAGGTCTGGGGCTTGCTCTGTCATTGAAGAAAAAAATCTTTCAAAGAATATCATAATTTCAGAGTGTAATAGGATAATAGAAAGTAGTGACATACGAGAGAGTATGAAAAAGGCCGCAGGAGAATTCAACAAACCAAATGCCAGTGACAAGTTAGCTGAAGAAATTATCGAATTAGCCATAGAACATTCATGAAAGAAGTAGTAGTTAGAATTCCACCATCACCAACAGGTAATTTACATATTGGAACAGCTAGAACTGCTCTTTTTAACTTCTTATTTGCCAAACAAAATAACGGAAAAGTTATCCTTCGAATGGAAGATACTGATAAGGAAAGAAGTACTAAAGAGTTTGAAGAGGATATCAAGATAGGACTTGAATGGTTATCCATTACTCATGATGAATTCTATAGACAATCAGAGAGAGATGAAATTTATAAAAAACATTTACAAGACCTGATTAACAGTGGCAATGCCTATATCTCAAAAGAAACAGAAGGGGATAGAGACGAGGTCATTAGATTCAAGAATCCTAATAAAGAAATCAAATTTAATGATCTAGCCCGTGGAGAAATTTCTTTTGACACAACAGAGCTAGGAAATTTTGTTATCGCTAAATCTATAGAAGAACCACTTTATCACTTAGCAGTTGTTGTCGATGACTTTCTTATGGGAATAACCCACGTCATCCGTGGAGAAGATGGTATATCAAATACACCAAGGCAAATACTAATCCAGGAAGCCCTTGGTGCCCCAAGACCAATATATGTACACCTTCCACTAATACTAGGGCCAGATAGATCAAAACTTTCAAAAAGACACGGGGCTAAAGGAGTAATGGAATATAAAAAAGAAGGATATTTACCAGAAGCATTCTTGAATTTCCTAGCTTTTCTCGGTTGGAACCCGGGTGGAGAAAATGAGATATTTACACTAGATGAACTAACTGAATCTTTTGACATAGAGAAAATTCAAAAGGGTGGAGCGATCTACAATGAAGAGAAACTAAGATGGTTCAATCGAGAACATTTGAAAAAAATGACCCTAGAAGAGAAAAAGGAGTACATCAAACCAATACTACCTCAACTTGATGAAGTACATGAAAGAGCACTTCCTATAATCTTCGAGAGAATAGAAACATTTGGTGATCTAGCAGAAGCTTTCAAAGAAGGAGAATTTTCATACCTTAATGATGAAATAGAGTATGATGCCAGATTACTTCTTTGGAAAAAAGATCCAGATGTATCCACAACATCAAAAAGACTTGAGAATGTTAAAGAGATTCTAGAGAAAGAAACCTGGCCGATGAATGCAGTTGTTGCTCGCGAGTCTGTCTGGAAATACGCTGAAGAAGAAGGGAAGGGAGAGATCCTTTGGCCTCTTAGGGTGGCACTATCTGGTAAGGAAAGATCACCTGATCCGTTTGTTCTAATTGAGATTTTAGGAAAAGACATATCAATGAAGAGAATTGGTGATGCACTTACAAAATTAAAAGGAAATGATTAGAAACATAACAATATCACTATTCATAATACTAGCTCTTTTTATAGGTGGTTTTTCTGTAAATGCTCAAGGTGCTGAAGAGCTACGAGCCAAAATCAGTGATTACAATGCAAAGATACAGCAATTAGATGCTGAGATAAGAAGATACGAACAAGATCTACTTAAGGTTGGAGCTGAGAAACAAACTCTTCAAAAAGCAATTGATGAGCTAAACATTTCAAGAAATAAACTTTCAACTGATATAAAAAAGACAGAGAATCAAATAGCAAAAACAAATCTTACAATTGCAGAATTATCTAACGAAATAGATCAAAAAGAAGAAAATATCGAAGACAACAGAAAAGCTATTGCTGGTACACTCAGGGAAATCGCAAAAAGAAACGATGACTCACTCATAGAGACACTCATGAAATACAACAATCTAGCAGAATTCTGGGGCCAGATCTCTGAACTACATGGTCTTCGAGATAAAATTAGAGAAGCCATAGTTGAACTAGAAGAATTAAAATCTATTCTGGAAAACAAAGTGGGGGAGAGTCGAGAACAAAAAAGTGAGCTTCTTGGTTTTAAAGAAAACCTAGCCAATCAAAAACAAGCAGTTGATGCTAATAAGGAAGAGAAAGACAGTCTACTTGCCCAAACTAAAAGCCAAGAGAAGGGGTATCAAGACCTACTTTCTCAAAAGAGAGCAGCACGAGAGCAGTTTGAAAGAGAACTGGCAGACTTTGAATCCCAACTACAGTTCGTCCTTGATCCAAATTCTGTTCCATCAAAGGGAAGTGGAGTACTAAACTGGCCATTTAGCACAACTTCATATAGCCCACTTTCAATTATCACTCAGTACTTTGGTAAAACATCGGACTCCGGAAGATTATATGCATCAGGAACACACAATGGAGTAGATTTTGGTATCCCAACTGGAAGCAAGATTCTTTCAGCTGCTTCTGGAGTTGTTAGGGAATCTGGTAATACTGATGTTGGTAGCTGTCTTTCATATGGAAAGTGGGTACTTGTAGACCATGAAAATGGTCTCTCAACACTATATGCACATCTTTCAAGCATAAGTGTTAAATCAGGACAAACTGTCAACTCTGGTTCAATTTTAGGCTATAGCGGAAACACTGGTTACTCTACAGGACCACACCTACACTTTACAGTTTTTGCCCGAGAAGGGGTAAATGTAAGAAACCTAGGAGACTACAAAAGTGGGTCTTCTCCATGTGTCTTAAATGGAGTAAGAATTCCAGTTGCTGCGGCAAATGTTTACTTTGATCCAATGGCTTATCTTCCAAACTAATATTTGATATTATTTACATATGAAAAAAGGATTCATCCGACTAGTTATACTTATAATAATTGCTTTAGTTGTTCTAAAACTAGCATTCAACTTTGATGTTATAGAAAAGTTAGGTAGTGCTAAGATTCAGCACATCTTCAACTTCATCATAGAAGGTATAAAATTAGGTTGGCAAATAGTAGTTGATGTACTTAGGATAACATGGGGATTCGTTTTAAGTATCTTTGATAAGATTCCAGAGTCTACAGTAGAATAATAAAAACCGCCCCTCCAGCGGTTTTTGTTGGGAAGCGGTGAAATTACTGGTATCGACCCCCGATTTCATATCTTTTATCGAAATAAAAGTATGAAGGAAGTTTTTTTATGCCTCCTGGGAGATCTCTTGGACTGATATCAACTTCACTGAGTCTTTGGCTGTAGGTTTCTCGTAAGGAGTTGTAATCCTCAACGAGATCCTCTGCTTTTTTGATCAGGATACTATAACTTTCCTGATCCTCTTCACTCCATTCGACTCTCGGCTTATTAAGGTTTTTCAGCCAAAGACTCTGGACTGGCTTGTAAGCCGTAAAGATTAAAACACGCTTCAGCTGTAAATCATCTGCCATGGACCTGAGTTCATAATACTCATCCATGACATATGGATTGACTTGTGATTCAGAGGGAACGTAGTCTGCTTTAATCTTTTCACACATAACCAAGATCATAAGCCCTATGACTACACTAATAAGAAGAGGCAAGACACCTCTTAATGTAAAGGGGTTACAGTTCTTCAAAAACAAAAGACCCAACCTTACCAGATTATCTTTTTTGAAGTTCATGGCATTCAGTCTCCTATAAGGTTCGTAAGAAATATCCACACGAATATCTCTTGTTTTTTCCAAGAAAAATATTATCATATATGTTGAAAATGTCAAATTCTTGTTGAAGAGTAGGGGATGTTCTGATAAAATCGTTGCCATAATGAAAAAAATAAAGCTTGTATTATTTTTTATACTTCTTCCAATATATGCACCTCTTTATCTTTTTCTGCATCTAACTTTTTCTTGGTGGGAAGGACTGATTGATTAATGTACAAAATACTTGACTTTCTCATTAAAAACTGTATTATATGGATAGAACCAAAACCTAGACAGAAAGAGGTAGGCACATGAGAGAATCCTTTTTTATGAATTTCCTTTTTATCTTTGGTCTTCTAATAGTTGCATGCCTTGTTATCTACATGATCTGGAAGACAAGAAAACCCTTAACATCTGATCCCAAGGAGATTTTAAGTATCAGATGGGCAAATTTATTTCTTCTGGGATCTATGCTGTCTATATTGGTGGCATGTCCGTCGCTTAAACTGCTAGGACACCATGACATGTCCATCACATCTGTATGGACGTTCTTATTCATGCTGTTCGTATCACTACTTATAAGACTCAACTATCTTCAGTAGTAGTCAAAACCACTGCAAACAAAGCAGTGGTTTTTTAATCCCAAAATTGAGTTTTGAGAGATTTTATATAAAAAGATGACTTCTTATACATAGGGGAGTTTTAATACAAAAATATTTTTGTATACATATCGATGTATAAATAGTAGGAGACATACATACATGTGGAAAAACTGATTGAATATATAGGGAATAGAGTTTATTATTAAATAAACTGAGTATTAGAGATATTATACTCAGTTCTATACCTTTATTACTAAGAGTTATCCACAGCCCCCTATCATGAGTCCCAAAAAACAATCAAGTGAGCTTCCTTACCTAGACGACTTCCTTTTGCATATCCAAGCAAATAATTATTCAGAAGAAACATTGTACAATTACGAGAGAGACTTAAAAGCATTTAGTCTATTCCTAAAAGAAGAGCTAAACTC
>JALEGR010000069.1 GCA_022763265.1 Minisyncoccota bacterium
CAAATCCAGGAGCTTTTATGGCAAGGACACTAAAACCTCCTCTTAGTTTATTCAAGACAAAAGTTGTCAAAGCCTCTCCATCAACATCCTCTGCAATGATAACCAATTCCTTCTTTCCAGAATTAGCCAGCTTTTCAAGTAAAGGCAATACTTCTTTTACAGCAGAAACTTTTCCATCAACAATTAGAATGCTTGCATCTTTATACTCTGCCTCCATTCTTTCAGTGTCAGTAACCATATATTGTGAGACAAACCCTTTATCAAACTGTAATCCCTTAACAACATCTGACTCGATTCCCATTGTTTGAGATTCTTCTACAGTTACCACTCCGTCCTTACCGACTTTTTCAATAGTGTCAGCAATAATTTTTCCTAATTCTTCTGATTCAGCAGAAATTGTAGCCACTTGCCTTATCTCTTCTGATCCTTTAATAGGTTTAGCAATTTTCTTTAAAGTAGCAACAGCATCCTTTGCTGCTTTTTCTATCCCAGACCTAATAGCCATAGCATTAGCGCCGAGTGTTGAGTGCCTAAGACCCTCATCAACAATCGCTTGAGTCAAAATGACAGAAGTTGTAGTACCGTCTCCAGCAATTTCGTTTGTCTTATTTGCAACCTCTTTAATTATCTCAACACCCATATTCTCGAGCTTGTCAGCTACTTCTATTTCTTTAGCAATTGAGACACCATCATTTGTAATAGTTGGACTACCATACCCTTTATCGAGAACAACATTTCTTCCTTTCGGACCAATAGTTACCCTAACCGCATTAGCTACAGCATCTATTCCTTTTTTTAGAGACTTTTTAGCCTCTTCTCCAAATGTAATTTTTTTACTCATGTTACTTTATCTTAGCTAAAACCTTCTCCGCTTCTAATATATAGTATTCAGTCTCTTCTATTTTTACCTCATCGTATCCATATTTAGAGAAAACTACCACATCTCCTTCCTTAACATTTATTTCATCTCCTTCACCAATAGCTACAACTTTTCCTTGTTCAGGTTTCTCCTTATCAATAGTATCTGGAATGATAATTCCGGAAGATGTTTGTTTTTCCAAAGAAACTGGCTCTACTAGGACCCTGTTTCCAAGAGGAATAATTTTTATTTGTTTTTTTGCCATATTATATAAGTTAATTATGTGTTGGTATTATATTGAAAGTATATAGAAAATCAAGGAATAGACCTTGACTTTATACAAAAATGTGATAAACTAATACAAAACCCCGTTCTTTATATGAAGGAAACAACGGATGAAAACACAGACACTCGATGTCACCGACAGTATCCTCAAAAGGGTATCGGCGTCAGTCAAAAACATGCGACTGACCAATGAGGAAAAAGCTCTGCTTAAAAGGAAAGAAACCAGTGTTGGTAGCCTTGCAAGCAATGCAGCTGTCCAAGCAATTCGCCAGATCCTGGAAGAAAACCGGGCTTCAACAGAAGCATGGAAGTATCCCAGTACCTACGCACCTAAGCCAATTGACCAACAGATAATCTGGCTTGGAAGTCTCATGAATATCCCAAGCTCTGAAGTTCGCCGTGCGCTCGACAATGCCCGAAAAATCGGTAATCGACTACCAGGCAGTTCCGAGAGCCTTGGTGCTATCATTAACCCATTTCTCTGCGGTAGCCCAATAGATACGTTCACTCGTCTTGAATCCACCAGGATAGCTGACACTGTGGTTCACTGTAACGGAATCCTTAGTGAATCCCTGCGCAAAAACTGGAAAACACGGGATGATGCAATCCGAATTCTGCATGCTCAGCAACAAAGCTCCATCCTGGTCATCGGATTCCAGTTCGGTGAATTGCACGCCGGCCTATCGTCAGGCAATGTTTGCGAAATCTGCAACCAAGAAGTAGTAGAGGGTGCAGAATTTCCGCTTGGCCTCGTTGAGGGTATGAGCCTACTGGCTAACCACCCAGAAAGATTGATGGCAAGTGTAGACAGTTTGAGTATTGAATGTCCGGGTGACCTCTTTAGACTGGACAATGATTACGTTAATAACCAATGCCCTGTCTTCATGAAAAGTGGCAACTTCATTGGGATTAATGTAGCAAATGTGAACACTCCCTCAGTAAGGAGTGGCGCCATCACAGGATTTTTACCACCATCGGTCTGACCTTCTGTCCTTCAAATCCGCACCCACTTTAGGGTGCGGATTTTTCATATTGCAATAAGGAGATATGCTGGTATAATCGTTTTTATGACAATAATTTCTACAATTCAGATAATTCTTTCCGTACTTCTAATAATCATGATTTTGATGCAAAGATCAGAAGCTGGTATTGGTGGTGCTATCGGGGGCGATTTGGGTGAATCTTCTGTAAATCATACAAGACGTGGTATGGAAAAATTACTATTCAATGGAAGTATAGTAATTGGTGTACTTTTTGCAGCAACTGCAATAGCTGCCCTACTTATATAAGCTTTTATCGTGAAAATCATAAAAATCTTAGGAAGATCATTTAATCTTGGCTTCATCAAGCGCCTAACAAAGACAGTGCATGACCTCCCTATTACTGAAAAGGTGGTTTTTTATATAGCCATAACTGTTTTGGTAATATCTTCCCTAATCTTATTAATGAATGTAAACAATAATTTACAGACAAAGATACCGACACATGGTGGAAGCTTGTCTGAAGGAATTGTTGGAACACCCAGATTCATCAACCCCCTTCTTTCAATATCAAATGCTGATCGTGACCTAACTACCCTGGTTTACTCTGGATTACTTCGCCCGTCTAATACAGGTGGATATGTAAATGATTTAGCAAAATCATATGAAGTTTCTCCAGATGGAACAATTTATACTTTTAAGATAAAGAATGACCTGAAATTCCAAGATGGTAAACCACTGACCACAAAAGACATTGATTTCACAATAAAAATGGCTCAAGACAGTACACTTAGAAGTCCTAAAAGAGTAAACTGGGAAAGTGTTACCGTACATGTTCTATCCGAAAATGAAATTCAGTTTGTCCTACCAGAACCATTTTCTCCTTTTTTAGATAATCTAACCATAGGTATACTTCCAGAACATATTTGGGGAAACATCACATCAGAACAATTTCAGTTTAGTAAATTCAATACAGAACCAATTGGATCTGGACCATATAAAGTAGGCAGAATTAAATACGACCCCGGAGGTCTGCCAGTATATTATGAACTTTCTCCTTTCAAAGATTATGCTCTAGGTAGAGCCTACATTGATAAATTAGTTATCTATTTATACCAAGATAACGAGTCTCTTGTTCAGGCATACAATAAAAATGAGGTTGATTCAATATCAGGAATATCAAAAAGTGACTTGGATAATATTGATATTTCTGAACATAAATTAAATAAAACTCCCCTACCAAGAGTATTTGGAGTCTTCTTTAACCAAAATGAGTCTCCGGTACTTTTGAATAAAGAAGTCAGGCAAGCTCTAAATACTTCTCTAGATAGAAATTATATAACAAGTGAGGTATTCGGAGAATTAGCAATGCCAGAATCAACACCTATCCCATTCTCTGGATCAGTAAGTGAAACAAATATTGATAGAGCTAGAAGTATTTTAGAAGATGCTGGCTGGGAGTTAGAGGACGGAGTATTTAATAAAAAAGATGAAAGACTATCTTTCTCCATATCAACTACAAATACAGATGACTTAGAAAAAACAGCTGAACTTGTAGCCAAAGACTGGAGAGAACTGGGTGCTGATGTGTCAGTTAAGATATTTGAACGAAATGATTTAAACCAAAATGTAATCAGGCCAAGAGACTTTGAGACGCTTCTTTTTGGTCAAATTACTGGTAGAAATACAGAGCTATACTCATTCTGGCACTCATCACAAAGAGTTGACCCAGGACTAAATATTTCACAATACACAAATATAACAGTGGACAAATTAGTTGAAGATGTTAGAGTGGTTTCTGATACAACAGTTCGAGATGACTTAGCCTCCTCTTTCATACAGGAAGTATCTAATGACATCCCAGCTGTTTTTATCTATTCACCTTACTTTACATATATATTGCCAGAGAAAGTAGAACATGAACCATTTGGTAACATTACACTACCCTCAGACAGATTCAATGATATCTATAGCTGGTACATTTATACACAAAAAGTTTGGAAAGTATTTGTTGATTAGTAATTAATATTAAATATGGAAAAAAGTAGACGCATGCGTGCGTGGAGTGCAGACTCTGGTACAACTACCACAAAGAGAAAACCTCAGCAGAAGAGACGGAGGCCTCAGCAACAAAAAAGAAAGGCTCCCATAACAAAGAAAAAAGTAGATAAAATTCCATCACCTGGTGAGAATATTAGGATAATTCCACTTGGTGGAGTTGAGGAAATTGGTCGAAACATGACCCTGATTGAATACAAAGATGAAATCATCGTAGTTGACTGTGGTATTCAGTTCACAGACGAAGATACACCAGGAGTAGACTATATCCTCCCTAACATCCGATACCTAGAAGAAAATAAAGCAAAGATTAAAGCAATGGTTATCACCCATGGTCACCTAGACCATATCGGTAGCATCCCTTATATTATTAATAAAATTGGTAATCCTCCAATATACACAAGGGAGTTTGGTGCTCTACTAATCCAAAAAAGACAGCAAGAACATCCTCATTTACCAAAGCTAGACTTGAAGATAATAGAGAAAGATGCTAGCGCAATTAAACTAACTGAGCACATGAAAGTTAGGTTCTTTGGCCTAACCCACTCTATTCCAGATTCAACCGGAATAATCATAGAGACTCCATTTGGTGATATTGTAAACACTGGGGATGTTAGGGTTGAAAATCGTGGTGGAAAACCAGCTGACGAAGAATTTGAGCAGTACAAGATGTTTAAAGACAGAAATGTTCTGCTTCTATCTATGGACTCAACCGGTATAGCGCAACCTGGCTGGACCATTTCAGAGGATGAAGTTATCGCAAACATTGATCAAATTGTTGGCACAACAAAAGGAAGATTGATAATTGCCACCTTTGCTTCTCAGGTAGAAAGAATTATTGAGTTTATCAAAATTGCCAAAAAATATGGAAGGAAGATAGTTGTGGAAGGAAGAAGTATGAAAACAAACTTTGAGATCATCAAACATCTTGATCTTGTGGAGGTAGACCATGTGATTCCACTTGAAGATATAGAAAAACATCCGCCACACAAAGTACTTATCCTAGCTACAGGTGCTCAGGGTGAAGAATTTGCAGCTCTAATGAGAATGTCTAATAAGACACATAAATATATTAGGCTAACCTCATCAGACACTATTATCCTTTCTTCATCTGTTATTCCTGGAAATGAAAAATCTGTTACAAAACTAAAAGACAATCTGTACAGGCACGATGCTCACATCATTACCTATCTAGATTCTGATGTTCATGCATCCGGCCATGGTAAAAGGGCGGAGCTTGAATGGATTCACAAACAAATACCCTATAAATTCTTCATGCCAGTCCATGGATACCACTACATGCTAAAAATGCATGCTGAGATGGCAAGGTCTCTTGGAGCAGCCAAGGAAAATATTGTTGTTCCAGACAACGGAAGTGTCGTGGAGATAACACCTAATGGTGAGTCTATTATGATTCGCAGAGAAAGAGCACCCCATGATGAAATGATGGTTGAGGGATCAAATGTTGGTGATATACAAGACGTAGTTATCAGAGACAGAAAAATGCTTGCTGAAGATGGTATGTTTGTAATTATTGCAAGCATCAATACTAAAACTGGTAAATTAAAAAAGAGTCCCGATATTATATCAAGAGGCTTCGTTTATCTAAGAGAATCACAAGAACTTCTACAACAAACTAGAATATTGATAAAAAAGAGTGTTGAAAATTCAACTCGCGGAATGAATCCCATTAACTTTGACTATGTAAAAGAGCGGGTAACTAAAGATGTAACTAGGTTCTTGATGCAAAAAACTGAAAAGAAACCAATTATTATTCCAGTAGTCCTAGGGGTCTGATGCAAACAGCAGTTCGTGACAAACACATAAATTCCCTTCCATCTATATTTGTTTCTTTCCTACTACTATCCTTCCACGCCATACTAGTTATCTATATAAACTCTACTTTTCTAGAGCAATTCATACCAGCAAGTAGAGTTGGTCTTATCTTTGCAGCAGGGTCGTTACTTAGTATAGCCATACTCTTTATAGCTCCATGGCTTATAAAAAAGATTGGAATGTATTATCTAACAATAGCCATGCTTTTGTTAGAGTTCTTCTTTGTTGGAACCTTAGCTTTTACAAAAGTAACTACCATTATCCTAGTATTCTTTATTCTTTATCGAGGTGTGGTAGCTAGCCTCTTTTATTTTTTTGATCTTTTTCTTGAAAGCGCCTCAAAGGTTGAATCTAAAACTGGTAGAATACGAGGTTTGTATCTGGCCCTAGCCAACACAGTTGTTATCATTTCCCCAACCTTAGCAGGACTCTTGCTTGGAGAGAACCACTTTGAAAGAGTTTACATAGTCTCTGCCCTTTTTGTCATTCCAGTACTCCTGATTGTCATTAGGAATTTCAAGAATGAATCTGCAAATATTGAGTCTCCTTTAGGAGTATTGAAGGCTGTTCCTCACTTTGTGAGGAATAAAAATCTTAGAGGAGTGTTATTTGCAAGAACCTTACTTCAATTCTTCTATGCTTGGATGGTTGTTTATACTCCAGTGTATTTATACCAACATATGGGTTTTGATTGGAAAGAAATTGGTTTTATGTTCACTATCATGCTTATGCCTTTTGCCCTATTCCAATTTCCTGCAGGATACCTAGCTGACAAGAAGTACGGGGAAAAAGAAATACTGATCTTTGGTTTTATAGTTATGTCTCTTGCAACAATTGGTTTTTCACTTGTAGATATACCAAACTTCTTACTAATCACCATTATTCTTTTCCTAACAAGGGTTGGCGCAAGCTTGGTTGAAATAATGACAGAAAGTTACTTCTTCAAAAAAGTTGATGAGGACAATAGCAATATAATTAGTATATTTAGAGCAACTGGACCAATAGGATATCTAGTTGGGCTCCTAATTGGATCCTTAGTTCTTTATCTATACTCATTCCAAATACTATTTGCCCTACTTGGAGTAATAATGTTATTTGGAGTCTATTTTACAGTTGGAATAAAGGATACTAAATAGTTCCATCTTTTAACCCTTCATCTTCCTCTTTTATAGCCTTATTCACAACG
>JALEGR010000070.1 GCA_022763265.1 Minisyncoccota bacterium
GAGAACCTAACCCTCACTGTCTACCCACATTATATCATATTGAAGCTCAAAGTCAATATCATAAAATCAAGCTTGATTTTATATAAAAAGACCACCCTATTCTTTAAGGTGGCCCATAAATGGTCCTGGACCAGTGTGTTCTTTTGCCAAATCTAAAAGTTCTTTTCTTGCACCAGGAGATAACCTATTTAGATCTACCTCAACCTCCCAATACAAAGCACTGGCATTCTTTCTAGATTGCCACTGGAGAACTCTGAGCATAAAGACAATCTCTGTATATGAATCCATAGCTTCCTCCTTTTTCTAGTTCAAAAACTAACACATTTACAAACTATTTCCCAGCCCTAGATATAAGCTTTTTAAGAGTTTTTAGAGCAATTTTCAGATCAAGAATTACTGATCTGTTCTTTATATAAAATAGATCATATGAAAGTTTAACCTTAGTCTCAGCCACATCCGATGCATGATGTGGATGATTGTCATGATATAACTGTGCCCAACCAGAAAGACCTGGCTTAATCAAATGTCTAATATTGTAGTATGGTATCTGCTCTTCATACCCACCAACAAGTTCCGGTATCTCAGGCCTTGGTCCAATTAAAGAAAGGTCTCCATATAAAACGTTCCACAATTGCGGTACCTCATCTAATCTAGTTACCCTAAGAAAGTGACCAACCTTAGTAACCTTTCCATCTGACATGCTTCTGAACTTAATAATTTTTATGTGTTTATTATTCTCCCCTACTCTTTCTTGCAAAAAGAAAATAGACCCACCATCATCTAACTTTATAACTAAGGCAATAAATGGATACAGTACCAAGGATATAAGACCAAATATAAGACCGAGGATTATATCAATTGTTCTTTTGACAAAATCATAGGTTAACCTTGGTGCAGTAGAAATGTTTTCAATGAACCAATTATACTGAACTAAAGATAGAGGCACTCTATCAAAAATATCCTCATACACTTTATGCATATCAAAGAATCTGATGTGTGAAAATATAAGGTTATATAGATGTGGTAATATGCCCCTTACTTTGTCATTCTTTAGATCAGCTACAATAATATTAATATCATCTGCATAAATCCTCTTTACAATCTCACCTTGGAAATCCACATTAGATAAGTCCTCTAGATCAACTGATGATACAAAAGATAGAGCATATTTATTATTATTATTGACCTCTGTCTTCAAATCCTCCATCTCCTTTCCTGAACCAATTAAAAGAGCATTTTGTTTTCTCTTTGAACCAAATAATTTATACCCATTAAGTCTCCAGACGAGAACAAGGAATAGTGAGATTACTAGATATACAAAAAGGTTTGTTTTGGGAGTAATCCCAAAATACGGTATTAGGTAGAAGAATGTAATAGCAATAACAACATTTATGATCTGAGTATTTAAAATAATAGATGGCAGCTTATTCTTCAGAATAGTCGTATGTTTCTCATAGAGTCCGGCGATAAAGAAGACAATGATCCAAACAATAAATAAAATTGAGAATGGTTCAAAATGGAGAGAAAATTCTTCCATAGTTGGCAAACCCTCATAATTTATAAAAAGCATAGCCCAAAGAGAAAATACAAAGATGATAACATCCCCTAAAAGCAGTATTATGGCTTCTTTTTTTGCCTGAAATAACATAAAGACTATACCGAATTATACAAACAAAGCCACTACTGTCAATGAATGCTATACTTACAATATGAGAAAGAAAATCGTATACATGATAACTAAATCAAATTGGGGTGGTGCCCAGAAATACGTATATGACCTTGCCAAATCGATAGATAAGAATGAATATGATGTGATGGTCGCCTTTGGAGGTAGCGGCGCTCTGAAACAGAAACTTAGTGGAGAGAGAGGGATTCGAACCATCCAAATTGAATCCCTGGACAGAGATATATCAATTTTTAAAGATATTGTGGCTTTCATAGACATACTTACCCTACTCATTAGAGAAAAGCCAGACATAATACATCTAAACAGCTCTAAAATGGGTCTCTTGGGGTCATTAGCAGGTAAAATAACAAGAGTAAATAAAAGGATATTTACTGTACACGGCTGGTCCTTTAATGAAAAGATCTCTGGAGTAAAAAAGTTCATCATAAAGAGCATGAGCAAATTTACAACACGATGTTCTACCGACATCATTGTCCTTTCAGAAACCGAAAAAGAACAGACAGAGGATTTTACTAAAAAAGTCCATCTAATTCCAAATGGGATTGACCTTCACACAAAATTTCTTTCAAAGGATGAATCCTTATCTAAACTCAACCTAGATAAAAGACATAGATATATTGGGGTAATAGCCGAACTTCATAGGAACAAAGCCTTAGACGTACTAATCTCTGCTTTTTCTAATATAGAAGAAAAATCACTACACCTAGTCATCATAGGGTCTGGAGAAGAAAAAGAGAGTTTGCAAAAATTAGTAGATCATTCTGCCCTCTCATCTAAAGTACATTTCCTAGGGCACATAGATAATGCCAGCGAGTGCATTAAGGCTTTTGAGATATTTGTCTTACCATCAAGAAAAGAAGGTCTACCATACACCCTGCTTGAAGCAGGCCTTTCAAAAACTCCTGTCATATCTACAACTGTTGGTGGCATACGATCAATCATTCCAAACGATGGCCTAGGTTTCCTGGTAAAACCAGAAAGTTCAGAGGGCTTACGGGATAAGATAGAGATATTACTTGGAAATGAAAAACTCCGAAAGGACATGGCAGAAACACTATGTAATCACATCGTAAAAAATTTCAATATAAAAGATATGCATGACAAAACCTTCAAGGTATATTCTAACCAAGAGTAATATCTCCTTTGGAAAGGACATCTCTATGTACAGTTCTTTTGTACCTGGACATTCCTGAAAGAATACCAATAGCCATAAATTCTGTTAGTAGATGAGACCCACCATAGCTCATAAAAGGAATGGTGGTTCCGGTTACAGGAAGTAGTCCCACATTCATACCCACATGTATGATAAAGTGACTTGCAAAAAGTACTGCCACTCCTAGACCAAATAATGTCTCGAAGTTTCCAGCACCGTGAAAAGACAGATTAACAATTCTATAAAACAAAAGAGAGTAAAGAAGAAACAAGAAGATAACCCCAACGAATCCCCACTCCTCCGCAAAAGCGGCAAAAATAAAATCGGTGTGGTATTCAGGTAAAAAAGACAACTTAGATTGAGTACCAAATCCTATACCTTTACCAAGAAACTCTCCTGAACCAACCGCAATTGTTGACTGGTATGCATTGTATCCAGCACCCTGTATGTCTGTTAGTGGAGAAATGAAAGTAATAATCCTTTGTTTCTGATAATCATGAAAAACAAAAGTCCAAAGTATTGCCATAGAAAGTAATCCCAAACCAAGAACTAGGAACAAGTGTTTTTTTGATATCCCGGAAACTAAAACCATGCCAAACCATATACCAAGTATTATGATAGCAGACCCAAAATCTGGCTGTAAAAAAACTAATAAAAATATTATTGAAACATAAGCAGCAGATATAAATATGTGCTTAATATGGGCAATTTCTACATGTCTCCTAGTAAAATATTTGGCCAACAGGAGGACCACCACCAGCTTTATTGGATCAGATGGCTGGAAAGTAAAGAAACCAAAGTTAAACCAGCTCTGAGCTCCTTGAAATATAGACCCAGTAATGAAAAGCAATAGTAGAACTAGGCATGATAGTAAAAATAAACCAACTACAACCTCTGTCCTTCTAAGGAACCTAAAATCAAATAGTGAAAAAACAAAAAAGATAATAACTGATATAACTATCCAGAGAATCTGTTTTTCAAAAAATGGGTTTTGCCCGACAAAAGATGACATAGTTACAAGACCAGCAAGAGATACAAATAGTGCCGAAAAAAACATCAGCCAGTCAATTGATACTATTGTTTTAATATATTCTCTCATCACCTAATCACCCTTGGAATTATCTGTATAACATTTGGACCACTTTTACATATAGACGTGCCTATTTCTCTATATATACGAACAAGATCTTCACTTGAAGGAGATGGGTAATAATATTCTGGAGAAGTAGCTAGCTTAGTTAAGTAGTCACTATTAACCTTATTACCCAAACCAATAACATATATGCCCGTTCCAGATCCTTTAACTGTTTTAGCAAACTCTAATGAAATCTCTTCTGCAAAATTTTCATTACCTGCA
>JALEGR010000006.1 GCA_022763265.1 Minisyncoccota bacterium
AGACAGTGAGGGTTAGGTTCTCTCACAGCCTTAGTCGGCACCTTAGGAATAAGGAGAGTTTCGATGGAAAGCAATTTTGTTGGGATTTCGGATGAGTTGGATCTTGGGATGGAGAACTTTGACTGCATGCAGAACAAGCTGCGGCGTCTTGTGAAGCTGCTTATGGGTCTTCTGAAGAACGCAACCGTTTGTCAAAAGGAGTCGAACATCCTGTTGGTCAGAACAAAGGATGTGCGCTGGGTTCTCTATCTTGAACCCAGGGTCAAGGGATATCCAAGTGAAATGAGGGTCGAATCAATATCGTGTTTCTCTGAAGACAATCATTCAGAAATAGCGATGTTTGTCAGGGACGGGGCTGATCACTTTATTCACAAGAACCTTCTTCGATTGGCATATGCAAAGGTATCCAGGGACGCTCTTGTCGGCGCACTGTGCCAGACATTTGACGGCCTGGAAGCCAAGCTGCAGCCATTCCGTGATGCCGCCAAGGTCGAACTGTGAATGTTGTAAGAGATTTCAAGACCCTGCCACTTATGTGGTAGGGTCTTTTTACTTGATTTCATGTCAGTTTCGAGCTAGCATAACAGAACATGACAGGCAGGAGAGTATCTTTAATAATTATAATACTAGCTATTTTAGGAGCAGTATACTTTGTATACAATAACCAGGATTCTGACTCCCGTTTTCCTTTCAGATATGGATTAGATTTAGCGGGAGGAACTGAACTTATATACGAAGCAGATACATCCAATATACAAGAAGGAGAAGTAGAAACTTCAATGCAAACACTCAGAGATGTTATTGAAAGAAGAGTTAATCTTTTCGGAGTGTCTGAGCCTGTAATTCAGGTTGAGAAAGCAAGTATTTTTAGTGGAGGCGGATCAGATAATAGGTTAGTAGTTGAACTGCCTGGTATTACAGATGTTAATGAAGCTGTGAGACTAATTGGAGAAACACCAACACTGGAGTTTAAGCTGCTTGAAGAAGGTGCAGAAGATTTAGGGATTGAAAATCCAGAGGAGGTTTTTAAAGATACTGGTCTAACAGGTAGATTTTTACAGAGTGCCGAGCTGCAGTTTGCGAGTAACCATGTGACAAGTGTAGCATCTGAGCCAATTGTGGTACTTCATTTCAATAAAGAAGGTCAGGATCTTTTTGCTTCAATAACTAGAGATAATATTGGAAGAATATTAGCAATTTTTCTAGACGGATCAGTTATCTCAACACCAGTAATTAGACAAGAAATAACTGGTGGAGATGCACAAATTTCTGGTGGTTTTACACCAGAAGAGGCAAGAGATTTAGCAAGGAATCTAAACTTTGGAGCACTTCCTGTTCCAATCAATCTTGTAAGTACTCAATCTATCGGATCAACTCTGGGACATGACACACTAGGTAGCGGAATTATGGCAGGTATTTGGGGTCTTGGAATTGTTTCTCTGTTTTTGATTCTTTGGTATAGACTTTCTGGAGTATTTGCGGTACTTTCTCTTTCTTTCTATGTACTGATCATTCTAATGATTTTTAAACTTATACCAGTTGTTCTAACTGCTGCTGGTATTGCAGGATTTATTCTCTCAATTGGTATGGCAGTTGATGCTAATGTATTGATTTTTGAAAGAATAAAAGAAGAGGTGGGTGGTGGTAGAACAGTAGCTGATTCTATAAAAGAAGGATTTGCTAGGGCTTGGCCATCCATTAGAGATGCAAACATTACAAGTCTTTTGACTGCTGTTATTCTTTTCTGGTTTGGAACATCTCTAATTAAAGGGTTTGCTCTAACATTTGGTCTAGGGGTTCTTATAAGTATGTTTACTGCCATTGTTGTTACTAAGACCTTTATGTTGACTTTAAAAATAGAGAAACCTTTCTGGTTTAAGAGTGGATTATCAAAATAAATATGTTTGTAGTTGAGTATAAAAAATTGTTTACAGTATTAGCACTAGTATTAGTAGTCCTTTCAGTTACCAGCTTGTTTATTTCTGGACTTAATTTCTCAATTGATTTTACTGGTGGATCAGTTCTTGAAGTGTCGTATGATAATAGGCCAGAGATTTCAGAGGTTGAAGAAATCATTTCAAATAGAACTGGGGGAGATTATATGATCAGACCAGTGGGTGAAAATGGATATAGTATAAGAATTCCATTTGTTAGTGATGAAGAAAGACAAGAGATTAGTGGTGAACTTTCATTACAAGGGACAGGTTTCCATGAGAACAAAATAAGTTCTGTTGGGCCCGTTATCGGTAATGAGCTAAAAAACAAGGCATTTGTTGCTATTGGCATTGTGGTTTTAGTTATAGTTTTGTTTGTTGCTTTTTCTTTCAGAAAGGTTTCAGAACCTGTGTCTGCATGGTGGTATGGTCTAATTGCAATTATCACATTATTTCATGATGTTATGATCCCTGTTGGAATATTCTCAGTACTACAGTTAGATATTGATATTCTCTTTGTAACTGCTCTTTTAGCTATATTGGGCTATTCCGTGAATGATACAATTGTAGTGTTTGATAGAATAAGAGAGAATCTGAAGACCAATAAAGAGCTACACGTTAAGGAGTCTTTTAAGGAAACTGTCGGAAAGAGTCTGAAGTCAACTTTTGCAAGGTCAATTAATACTTCCATGACAACTCTTATTGTTCTTTCAGCACTTCTTATCGTAACTGGAACATCAATTCACAACTTCATCATCACACTCATAATAGGTGTTGTGGCTGGTACATATTCTTCGATTTTCCTAGCTTCGCCACTTTTAGTTATGGTTAATAGTAGGAAAAGAAAATAATATGTTTTCTATAAAAAAGGTTCTTAAAGATTCTTATAACTTTTATCTTTCAAAGATTGTGACCTTAGTTGGTATAACATCTATAGTCTATATAATAGGACTATTGTTTGAATACATATCTTCTGGTTTATATGATTACTCTGTAGTCTTTGGAATAGTTGTGGGAATTATTTTGTCAGTAATCTTATTTATAATCGAAATCGGTTATATAAAATTTATTCTTAAATTTGTTGGTGGTGGAGATGCTGATGTATCTGATTTACTATTACACACGAAATTCTTTTGGAAATATCTTTTTGCAATGATTTTGTACGGCCTTGCTGTATTTATTGGATTAATATTGTTGGTTGTACCAGGGATATATATAGCTCTTAGGTTTGCATTTGCTCCACTTATTTTAATTGATAAGGATCTTGGTATAAAAGAATCTTTTAAGAAAAGTACTGAGATTACTAAGGATGTAAAATGGAAACTTTTGGGATTTTTCGTAATAATTGGGATGTTTCAGCTTATACTGGGTGCCTCTTTGTCTATTGACCCAACTATGACTATATATCACGTAGTTGCTATTACTTTCGTACCTTTTATGGCTGTTTTAGTTGTAAAAACCTACAGGTCTCTTTTGGGGCTTGACTCCTAATTCCTTTTCCTTATAATGGTACTCACGCTCGTAAAGGGGCGTGTTCATTTAAAAATAGAACGTAAGTGCAAGTCTGAACAACAAAAGTATTTTCTGTTTTGTTCCGTTCAGATCAAATAACACACAGTTAAATCGTGTGCCAAGGATTATATTTAAGAGTTTGATCCTGGCTCAGGATGAACGCTGGCGACGTGGATAAGGCATGCAAGTCGAACGGGTTTAGACCCGTGGCAAACGGGGTAGTAACATGTGGGAATGAACCCAGAAGTTAGGAATAACCCATCGAAAGATGGGATAATACCTAATAGTCTCTTTTGAGTAAAGATTTATCGCTTCTGGATCGGCCCGCACGCTATCAGCTAGTTGGTAAGGTAATGGCTTACCAAGGCTATGACGGCTAGGGGAGCTGAGAGGCTGACCCCCACCATTGGAACTGAGACACTGTCCAAACTCCTACGGGAGGCTGCAGTCGAGAATCTTCCGCAATGGGCGAAAGCCTGACGGAGCGACGTCGCGTGATGGATGAAGCCTTTAGGGGTGTAAACATCTTTTATACGTGAGGAAGTTTATTGACGTTAGCGTATGAATAAGGGGCTGCAAACTCTGTGCCAGCAGCAGCGGTAATACAGAGGCCCCAAGCGTTATCCGGAATCATTGGGCGTAAAGGGTGTGTAGGTGGTTATATTAGTCTTCTTGTTAAATCTCTGGGCTCAACCCAGGGGCGGCAGAGGAAACGGTATAACTAGAGGATGCGAGAGGTGTACGGAACTCATGGAGTAGGGGTGAAATCCGTTGATATCATGGGGAACACCAAAAGCGAAG
>JALEGR010000007.1 GCA_022763265.1 Minisyncoccota bacterium
AAATGAGCCCCGCAGCAAGAACATTTGGCTTCAATTCTTCTCATGCCATGAGATGTGTCCTCAGAAGTATCGACATTACCCTCTTTAATTACCCTGTCAAAACTTGGCCAACCAGTACCAGAGTCAAATTTAGTGTCTGATTTAAAGAGTTCTAGTCCACAATTTGAGCAAACGTAGACCCCATGACCTTTGTGATTTAGCCACTTGCCAGAAAAAGCTGGTTCTGTACCGCAAGTTCTGGTAACTTCGTAAGTCTCTGGATCTAACTCTTTTTTCCAGTCTTCTTTACTCTTTTCTATCTTTTCCATATCTATATTATATCATCTGTTGCAAATCCATATTTGTTAGTGTAGTCTTCCAGCAGAAACGGAGACTTAGGAATCCGTTTGTTCCTTTCACCCATACCTTAAGGAGGTATAACATGACTTCGGTCACCCCAGGAACACAGGACCATGATTGGCTATTGGACTTCCGTCTTGGTAGTAAAGGTGGTGTAAAACTATCCAATCTTTCTCCGGAAAGATTTGATGAGTTATTGAGTGACTTTCTTATGAGCATTGATCTTCGAGAACTTCGTGGGTTTACAGCCTTACGATCTGTCAACTTGGCCGCTTATGTTGGAGAAAATGAAAGTGGTCGACGAAAAAACCACACATTAGTAGATTCTCTTACCATAGACCCAAAAGCTGGCATAACCATAAGAGAAACTGACTTATCTATGCATGTACTGGAAATCTCTGTTGGATCATTGCCGGTAACCCGGACATTCTTCAACATTCAAACAGGCGAGAATACATACGACATTGAAGAAGCCCTGTCCTGGGGAGAAGGAAAATTTTTCCACAACAGAGGCATAATAAAATTGCTGTGTCTCAGGCGTCCACCACAAAACCAAGATCCTCGAAAACATCTTGTTTTGGTTACTTGCTACTACAGTAAATGCAAAGCCGAAGACAATCACATGGTAAACACGATTGAAGTCTCCAAAGTCCCAGTTAATAAGTTCAGAGAGACCTTTGGCGAGGACAACTATGCTTTCATGGCTTACGGTCTGATACATGCTGTATGCCAGGCCTATGAAAAAACATCTACAGAGCTCCACGCCAAACTCTCAGAAGTTGATGCAAGGCTTCAGAAGGCTTGCACAGTCAGAGATGCGATTGCATACTTATAGCCTCCAAACCCACCACCTGGTGGGTTTTTCTTTGTCTTGCAAATATGTTTTGTCGGGTGTAGAGTACATTCGGCGTTAGAGGCTTCGGTCTCTTTTACCAGTTCCTTACACTTTTATAAGGAGATGCATGATGGCTTCGGTCACAACAAAGGAACGACTCGAGTATGCCCTGGGTAAGAAAATGGTTGATATTTCAGGAATGGAACCTGCTGAATTAGATAAGTTGCTACGGGGTGCATTAGACGAGGTTGAACTAAGAGAAATCAGGGGCCTCAAGCCTATCTGTGAAGAAATCACTCTTCAGGATGCATATCTAATGCATGTGCCGGACCTCAGAAATCTTTCCGTTGCAGAGGATCCTACCCTCACCACATGTGACAATAGTATTAACATCAACACACAGGTCATGAAGATCTCTCGTCTTTTCGGTAGCTCAGAGACTCTATACAAGAGACACGAGAGTGATGAAGAAACCACAGAATGGTCTGTTGCAAGTAACTGGGGTAAGTCAGCGTACCTTGCCTCAGGCTACATAAGTGGTGTGTACCTAATGAGACCAAGATCTCATGGCAGAGCATCCGATAACCTGCTATTCATAGGATACAGGTACAGGAAAGTTCCGAATGAAAACCAGCATATGGTGTACGAGATCGAAGTTGACAAAAAGCCTTTCAAAGAATTGCGAGCTGAGTTCGGGGAAAACTACCCCAAATTTGTAGCCGATGCAATCAACTGCCTAAGGATGCAGATCTCTATCACCTGCGACAGGCTAGAGAGTCAGCTAAGTACAATGCGAATGAAGCACAAAAAGATTGACAGGCTTTCGGATGCCATCATGGCATAATCTCGACCAACCCACCAAACCGGTGGGTTTTTCTATATCTTTACCTCCTGAAGCAACACCTTCTCCGGAACCACTTCTATACTAAATGTATCCCTTCCGATAACCTGCCCCCTTTCCGTTTCTACATCAACTCTCCATCTTCCAGAAAATACATTAGACTTTTTAGTGTATCCCCTGTATCCACCATCTCTACCACCTACAATTGAGAAATATATCTTTCCCAAAGATACCCACTTATCAGTACCTTCATCAAAATATTGCCAGTTATGAACCACGTTTGTATTTAGATCGGTTGGAGAAAAAACCGAACTAAAAACATACACGCTTTCTCCTTCTGTTATATGTACCACATCTCTTGGATCAAAAACACTATACCAAGGCAAAACTTCTTCTAGAACATAGTAATCACTCCCATCTCTTTCTACAAAGTGATACGTATCTATTTGTTTTATAGACAAAGGAATTGGGGGGATAATATTTGCAAAATAAAGTATGTTCATAACTATAAATATTCCTCCAATTATTTTATACAAACTACTTTTTGTTTCCTTAAATTTAACAGGTAGAAACGTTCTTATTATCATAATGAATAAATAGATACCGATTAAGCTAAATGCCCCACTTATCAAAAATACACCTGCGCCTAACTTAGAAGAAAATACAGGAACAGAAAAGATTAGATAAGAGAATAGTGCAAAATAAAAGAAACTAACTTGAAATATAATCTTCTTATATTTCTCCTTCAGAAACTCATTCCCAATCATTAATCCAAATAGAATCGCAGCAAATATAATATTGATCCCAAAACTTGAGCTCTTGAAATAGAAAATTGAGAAACCACTAAAGATACCTCCAAAGGCAAACTGAACTACTGTTGGCAAAAATGCATGTATATTTTTAAATATCTTACCTTTTAGTCTTCCGCTTTCAATTACATTTATAAGAATAATTCCTAGTCCAACAATACAAAGGTACAAAAAGAGAACTACATTATCGTACAGTCGATCAATTCTAGTTAGAGTAAAAGCATCAATAAAAAAACCGGAAAACAAAGCGATAGTTCCTATTCTCTCTCTGTATTTTTCAAAAAATTCTCTCATTCTTAAAGATTAGCATAAAAGCGACAGAGATTACTCTGTCGCTTTGACTTCAGAATGCCAGAAGTGCATACCTGTTTGCACAATTGAAAACTTTTGGATCTTTCTCTTTCCAAAACTTCAATGCTTCCCTAACAACAGGATCGGCCCTTTGTTTCTGGAGAGAGCCCGCCACGGCCCCACACTCATCCTTGACGTAAAAAAAATGGAGGTAGAAAACGGCTATGGGATACGTGAGAATAATTACAGTACAAACTGAAAATGTATGATGGAGAGGTATACCTATTACCCCCACATCTGCAGACGCCATAGCAGCATAGACGAGTGCGAAAAAAGCTGGGACCAAAAGTGCCCATAAATATTTCATTATGTGCATGCTCCTTATTTGGGAAAGATCATCATACACCTCTGAAAACTTCTTCCTCTTTCCTTCAGGAACATTGTCTGTTACCTCTCTCAGGTAAGAAATACTAGTCATGACATCTCCTTCCATGAAATGTGCGTTCTATATTATTTCTATCACAAAAAATGCCTCTGCGGAAGGTGAGGGATTCGAACCCTCGGTGCAATTTCTTACACACACGCTTTCCAAGCGAGCCCGTTCGACCACTCCGGCAACCCTCCATTAAATACTTTTATACACAAATACAGACAAAACAGCAAAGAATATTGCTGCGTAGAATAAAAGAGTACTTATAAATAATATGTGTGAAATTCCTGTTATAGCAAAGATAAAGATGAGACCCAGAGCAACTGACTCTACAACCATCTTTATCTTACCAACCCACTTAGCAGGCACAATGATTCCGCCCTCTTTTGTCCTATATAGAGCACCTGCAAAAATTACTATCTCTAAACCAATAATGACAAAGGCAAGAATAGGATGAATATATTTTGAGACCATGATAGCAACCATCGATCCAACTAGCAGCTTATCTGCTAACGGGTCGTTCACTATACCCCACTTAGTAATCCTATTTCTTGTTCTAGCAAGTGCTCCATCTATTGCATCAGATAATGCAGAGAGTATAAATACAACTGTTGCCACTTTGGTGTAACCTCCCAATACTAATGCTATCAATATTGGGACACTCATGAACCTTATAACTGTTACATGGTTTGGGGTAATCCATCTTGGTATGAACCTCAGGATAACAAATTTGATAAGCCTGTCTGTTCTAGTTACCTTCCTAAAATATGTAGGTGAGGCAATTCTCATATCTCGCATAGATTCTTTCAGAAGATTGAAAAAGATTTTTCTCATGACCTTAAAGCTTTTACCCTATCTTCAACTGGAGGATGTGTCATAAATAGTTTAGCAAGACCCTTCTTTGCCTTGGCACCAAAAGGGTTAGCGATAAATAAATGAGCAGTAGCATTGTTTGCTTTTTTCATTGGAACATTGTTTGCAGAAATTTTTATAAGTGCACTAGCTAAACCTTCAGGATATCTAGTCAAAAGAGCACCACTTGCATCAGCTAAAAACTCTCTTTTTCTAGACACTGCTAATTGTATTATCGTAGCAACTATAGGAGAAAGTATTGCCAAAACCAAACCAACGATTAACATCATTCCCCCAGCCTTATTATCCCTATCACCTCTAAAAAACATTGATCTTAATAGAATATCTGAAACCAAAGCAATAGATCCAACCAGCACAACCACAATACTTTGAAGCAATATATCTCTATTGCCTATATGTGATAGCTCATGAGCTACAACACCTTCAAGCTCATTCCTCTCAAGAATAGAAAGAAGTCCAGAAGTAAAAGCAATTGAAGCGTGCTCCTTATCTCTTCCCGTAGCAAAAGCATTTGGAGAAGAGTCGTTAATTATATAAATATTTGGCATTGGAAGACCTGCGGTAATAGAAAGGTTCTCTACTATATTCCACAATTCCCTATTATCATTCTTCTCTAACTTTTTAGCCCCACTTGCAGCCAAAGCAATCTTATCTGAATACCAGTAACTAAAGAAGTTAGCAAAGAGACTAAAAAAAACAGCGAAATATAGAATACCTGGATCTCCATAATATATACTTAAAATCCAACCGATGAGAATAATAAGCACTAGAAAGATACTCATTAGAAACCAGGTTTTATTCCTATTCCTGTCCTGTTGTGTATACAAAGTTGCCATAGAATAAAGTATATCAAAAAGCCCCGACTTAGGGGGCCTTGGATTATTCAGGGAGAGCAAAGATCCAGTCTTCATCGAGACGAAATCTGTCGAGACCATTTTCGTTCTTACTCATGTATATCCCTGGCTGAGAACATACAGTATTGACGTGTAGACGGTACCCACAAAATACGCGCGATGGAAAGTTTGCTACTACAGGTTCATTAGAAAGACTGATCGATAAAGCCATGATTTCATGTGGTAAATCCAGACCCCTTTTCATAGCAGTCTGAATCACATCTTCTCGACTTACTCCATCTTTTTTGAAATCAAGATCACGGGCAGTTATTTTGGCAAGACGTTGTTTGAAAACTCCGCTCAAGGTCCTAACGGATCCCCTGATTATTTCGACAACATCAAGAAATGCTTCATAATCCCGAATATCAATATTGCCAGGACTCATATACCACCTACCACCATTATGGTGATACCAGCCGAGAGCACTGTCAAAGTCAGACATATCACTATAGTCACGCTCAATACTCATACAGCAAGGAAAATATGCTTCGGTTGAAATACACATGGCCCCAAAATCCTTAACTCTAGACAAAAGGGTCAGGTAATTTGTCTCAAGAAGTGTTTGCAACCTATCCGGATCCAAACTGGCAAACGGCCTGAGTATCTCAATGGCTTGTCCAGGTTTACACTTCATTTCTTTAAGGATTGAAACCAAACTCCCCAAATGATCCAGGGTTACTGTTTCCATAACAGTAAGTCCTTTCTGTCCTCCGTACGGAGAACTCTGTAAACAGGCTCACATACACACACCAACTCGGTGTCTATATATGCTCCCAAAAATCCATCCTATTTATACTCTCTTTAGAACTTTACGTCAACCGGCCCCTTAGCAGCTTCTTCCTCTAATTCAAAGAAGTCTTTCTCTTTGAATCCAAATATTGAAGCGATAATATTTGAAGGAAAAGAATCAGTTTTTGTATTTAGATCTTTAACGTTACTGTTATAGAATCTTCTAGCTGCCTGTATCTTATTCTCTGTGTCAGACAACTCCTTTTGAAGTTCTAGAAAGTTCTGATTAGCTTTTAAGTCTGGGTAGCTTTCAGATACTGCAAAGAGTGACTTTAGGGCACCTGACAACATATTCTCAGCCTCAGCTTGTTCTCCAGTTGATTTAGCATTCATGGCCCTTACTCTTGCTTCTGTAACTTTTTCTAATGTTCCAGACTCATGCTGTGCATATCCTTTTACAGTATTTACCAGATTAGGAATTAGGTCATACCTTCTTTTCAACTGAACATCAATGTCAGACCAAGCTTCCTCTGATCTTTTTACTAATTTTACAAAACCATTATAGAGAGCTACTACCCACACAAATAGAACGACTACAACAGCTACTATTATATATAGAATTGGCATATTATTTTTATATATTTGTAATGTAAAGATTATACAACAAAAAAGTGCTCTTTGAGAGCACTTCTAACCAAAGTGTAAGGAATGCCAAGTCTTTCGCCTAAACTCTTCCGCCAATTCCTCAGCAAGACCTCTAATGACACCCCTTTGAGAAGGTGTGACTTTTTCAAGTCCTCCACCAAGAATCTTGCAATAAATCAAGTAGGCTTTACCTGCATTTAGAAAAATTACCTTCTGTTCAAAATACCTATCGTTATAACACCTCCTTACAGGAATCTTCTCACCATGTTCCCACACCAATGTATTAAGTATGGCCAAATTCTCCTTGTACATGAGAGGATTCTTACCCTTAATCAGTGAGTAATAAATCCTATTAAACCTTCTTTGCGGTGTTTCGCCATTTCTAAATTTCATGAAATACTCCTTTTTCTAGATTGGAGCATATCATAAAGATTAAAAAATTACATCATTCCTGGCATTTGTGGAGCTTCTTTTTCTTCCTTTGGCTCTTGTGAGACAGCTACTTCTGTTGTTAGAAGTATCGAAGCGGCAGAAGCTGCATTTTCGACAGCAGCTCTTTCCACCTTAACAGGATCAATAATACCAGCCTTGAACATGTCAGAAACTATTTTGTCAGATAACGCATCGTATCCTGAAAGTTCCCCGCCGTTTGCAACTCGGTCAACAATAACAGAACCATCATCTTTTCCAGCATTTATTGCAATATATTTTAGTGGAGCAGTAAGTGCCCTAACAACAATGTCATATCCGATCTGCTCTTCTCCTTCAAGTTTTTTTCCAGAAATCTTACTTGCAGTGTGAGCTAAGGAACTTCCTCCACCAGCTACAACTCCCTCAGCAATAGCAGCTTTAGTTGCGTTAATAGCATCTTCTATTTTTAGTTTCAAATACTTCATCTCAGTTTCAGTAGGAGCCCCAACTCGAAGTACTGCTACTCCACCAGAAAGTTTTGCAATTCTTTCTTTAAGCTTATCTTTATCAAAGCCTGAATCTGTTTTTGAAAGCTGTGTTTTTAGCTGTTCAATTCTTGATTCAATATCACCTTTCTTTCCTTTACCGCCAACAATTGTAGTTACATCTTTTGTTGAAACAACCCTAGTTGCCTTTCCTAATACATCAAGTTCAGCATTCTCTAATGTAACAC
>JALEGR010000008.1 GCA_022763265.1 Minisyncoccota bacterium
AAGTAGTATCGTAGTCGGAACCCTTCTGATCCTATTTATTGCCAAACATGCTGGTGAGTATATATGGTTAATTACTGGAATAGCAGCAGGAAATCTATTGTTCATAGCCGCTAGCGATCTACTTCCTCGTATTCATGGAAACACTAGAGATCATGAGAGTATATGGAAATCAGCAATATCAATCATTATTGCATTTTCTATAATGACATCTGTACTAACATGGACACATGAGAATTTTGGTCACGGGCATGAAGAACATGAGCATGCAGAGAAAATACACAGTGATGAACACCACGAATAGTACTGCTATACTATAAAGATGATTTTAAAATCATTCATATTTCCACTTTTATTGTTATGTATGTTATCTGGACCCACAATTGCATCGGCCCAGGTATTACATAACGACTACCAAGGAACGTATCACGGTAAAGTTTTAGAAATCATTGATGAAGAAATTCGCGAAATCCCTGGCACAGATACAGAACACCTCTATCAAACAATTAGAGTAGAGGTACTTGATGGCCCAAAAGAAGGAGAGATTATAACTATTGAAAATGATTATCTTGAGTTAGATAAGGGAGATAAGTTTTACTTCAATCACAATATCTACATTGATGGTAGAGAGGGCTTTGGAATAATAAACATTGATCGAAAGGGTTCTTTACTATTACTAACAATAATATTTATCTCAACCATCATCATATTTGGTAGATGGCAAGGTATACGATCACTAACTGCACTACTTGGCAGCTTTTTGGTGATAATGTATGTTCTGTTACCAGGAATATTAAATGGCTGGAACCCCCTCTTTGCCAGTCTGCTAGTTGCTGGAGGCATACTATTTGCAGCAATATTCTTTACACATGGATTTAATAGAGAGTCCACCGTTGCATATATGGGTACGATGATTGCAGTATTACTGGCAGGAATATTTGCAATCTTTGCAGTCCATATTACCGATCTATCTGGTTTCGCTTCAGATGAGACTGTATATTTGAACTTCAATACCAATGGATCATTAAACTTCACTGCCCTTTTACTTGGAGCATTCATTATAGGATTCCTTGGAGTCCTAGATGACATAGCTGTAACACAAGCAGCCGTGGTATCAGAACTTTTCAGTAGTAACCCAAAAATGAATGGAAAAGAAGTTTACAAACGTGCTATGCGTGTTGGACGTGAGCATGTTGGAGCTTTAGTGAACACATTGGTTCTTGCCTATACAGGAGCTTCCCTACCACTTCTTCTGTATTTCAGTACAGGTTCTGCTGGTTTTACAACAACAATTAACTTAGAAATATTTGCTACTGAGATAGTTAGAACAATTGTTGGTAGTACAGGCCTAATCCTAACCGTTCCAATTGTAACTCTACTTGCTGTTAGATATTTAAAGGGCTATAAATCAAAACATGAACATACACATCACCACGTTCATTAAATAATGAGTAAATAAATTGTTCCTAGATAATTACCATCTTATAGAGATTTCTTTTATATAATTTAAATTGCACTCAAAAAAACTGATATACTACTTTTATGAAAAAATTTATCCTTCTTTTAGATGGAATGACTGGTTCTGGTAAGACCACTACGACAAACCTCCTCTCTAAACAACTACCAAGAACTGCCTTGTTGGGTATGGATCGAATAAAGTTTTTCATATCTGATTTTGAACGTGGCACGCGAGATAACAACATTGCAAAAGATATTACATTACTTATGGCCAAAAAATATCTTGATCTCGGACTCTCAGTAATAATTGATCAGTCATTCAAAACTGAAGAAGAGATTGAAAAGTACGATTCGCTTGCTAAAGATTTTGGAGTTCCATGTATTAAAGTACAACTATATTCAGATCCTGACATTGCTCTAGAAAGAGTAGTAAAGAGAACAAAAGAAACTAAAAGTGACCTGCCAAAGGAAAGAGTGGAGAGAAATATCAAAAACTTCTCTACTAGAGAGTCCTTGGGTTTTATAACTATTGATACAACTAACCTGAAACCTGAAGAAGTTGTACAAAAGGTATTTACACTACTACAGTAACTATAATGTATTTAGTATTGACATCTGTATATTTTTATGTAATTTAAAAGACAGACCCGTACCACATAAAGGAGACGCACCTTGGACACTCTAGTTGTAAATGCTGCTATGCATTCATTAACGAAAGAGGAAAACATACCCGAGTCAGCACAGGTAGTTGTTGATGAGCTATTGAACTTACCGGTGCAATCCGGACTTTCAATGAATTTTTCATATAACAAGAGCTCACGTGGTAGTAGTGAGAACTTGGCAACCAGTATAGGAAATCTCTTGGACGATACAGACGAGAGTGTTTCCAAAAACATAGGCTTTGGTGGCAAAGAGGTCAGAATAGGACATTTTAAAGTCCTTCATACAAGAGAAGAGATTGAATTTCGTCATTTCTGGGCTTCTGATGAAACTACTAGTGCTGAAGAAGATCCAGATGACATGCCTCCAGCCTATTACATAACATACAATGAAAAGACCAAGAAAGTAGAAACCTTTGGAAAATATGTTTGGAAAACCTACTGGTTTTTTATTTTTGGACTCCGCATCCGCAAGGGTCACTCGATATTTAGGGCATAGACCGACTATACAACCTGCTAGAAATAGCAGGTTTTCTTTTATCAAAAACAGTTGACTCAACTAGCAATAAAGATTATATTATCTATATGAAAAATATAAGCACAAACCTTCTTCTGCTAGACAGCCCGTATAAAGGTGGAGATTTTGCTTATGTCTAGTTTTTGTTTCTAAGAAAATAGTTATTAGCCAGCTCTTCACCAGAGCTGGTTTTGTTTTGGTATACAAAAAATCATTAGGAAGGAATCATACAATGAAAGAAGAAGAAATCCTGGAAGAGATATCATACCTGAAAGAAGGATATGAAATGATGGAAAAGATCTTCAATATGTGTCTTGCAAAAGGCAATATAAAAGGAGCAACGAGTGCCAAAGATGACATGTTTGCCTTTGAAAAGGCATTGAATATCTGGCAAGCTAAACTAAAAGATTTACCAAAACAGAACACCACTTCGGCTGATAGTAGCTGAAGTGGTTTTTATATAAGCTAAACAAAAACAATCCACTCATATTATCCAACCTATAGAAAGACATAAGAAAAGATGGACTAATATCTCAGACCCTAAAGTGTGAGAAATCATCAACTTCTTTATAAATAAAATTTGACTAATAATTCATTTGTGCTATAGATACCCACGGGTAAACCCGTGGTCCTCTCCGTCTTTACAGCAACGCACGTTGCTGTCCTGAATCCTGTTGTCCTTGTAACTCTACGTAGTTC
>JALEGR010000009.1 GCA_022763265.1 Minisyncoccota bacterium
ACCTAGACAGAGTTATGAGTGATTTAAAGGAAGAAAAGATTATTGATGAGAAAATAGATTCCTGGGAGAAGGTCCCGTTCTATAAACCAAAAGTAGTGGGAGATAACGATGGATATTCTGGTAGAGTAGTTATCCACGAAGTATTAAAGATGTCACCTTCAATCAGAGAGCTTATAATGAAGAATGCTACATCTGCTGACATAGAAAAACAGGCAAGAGAGGAGGGTATGTCTACAATGATTGAAGATGGAATATTTAAGGCAGTTCAAGGTGTGACAACGGTGGAAGAAGTATTAAGAGTTATCTCAGAGTAATATGATTTTTGAATTCAAAAGTATAAAAACAAATGGAGAAACAGTTGAAGGTAAAGTTGAGGCTGAAAGTAAGCAGTCTGTAATTGATTTAATTGTTGGAAGAGGTGAACAAGTTGTTTTTGTAAATGAATTTGAAGAGAAGAAGTTGGTTAAAGAAACAAAGAAGGCTTTTGCTGGTCTTTTTGGAAATATAAAGGAGCAGGATAAAATTCTTTTTGCTAGAAACTTAGGCCTTATGATAAAGGCTGGGCTTGCTCTATCAAGAGCCCTTTCTGTTCTTGAAAGACAAAGTAGTAATAAGACCTTGAAGAAAATTACTGCAAAGATACAAGAAGATATTAGTAAGGGGAAAACTTTCCATGAAGCTTTGTCTGAACACCCAAAAGTTTTCTCTAAACTTTTTATTTCCATGGTTGCTGCCGGGGAAGAGTCTGGTAATTTGGCTAATTCCCTTGAAAATATTTCAAGCCAGATGGAAAAGACTCATAAAATTGTAAAGAAGGTAAAAGGTGCCATGGTTTATCCAGCAGTTGTTATAGGTGTCATGATAATAATCGCTATTTTAATGCTCTTTTATATTGTTCCAACTCTTACGGAGACCTTTAAGAGTCTGGAGGTTGAACTTCCCTTTACTACAAGGATGGTAATTGGTCTTTCAGATATAATTAGAGACCACTCTATAATCTTCTTTGCATCATTAGTCCTTGTTATAGTTTTGCTATTCTCTTTTTTCAAAACAAAGAAGGGGAAGAGGACTCTGGATTTTTGTTTCCTCCACTTTCCAATTGTCAAAAATATTACTAAGGGTGTTAACTCGGCTAGAACCACAAGGACTCTTTCATCTCTTCTTCAGGCGGGTGTTGACTATGTTGAGGCAATAAATATTACAGAAAGAGTTGTTCAGAACTCATATTATAGAACCGTACTTAAAGATGCATCAAAGAAAGTAGAAAAAGGAGAACCAATATCAAAAGTGTTTTTGGATAATAGTAATCTATACCCAATATTTGTTGGTGAAATGGCAAGTGTAGGAGAAGAGACTGGAAATATATCTGAAATGCTTCAAGGTGTAGCACTCTTCTACGAAGAAGAGGTGGAACAGAAGACAAAAGATATGTCAGCACTTGTTGAACCAATGTTAATGATAGTGATAGGTATTGCTGTTGGATTTTTTGCTGTATCAATGCTTACACCAACATACTCTCTGGTTGATGCTATATAAGTTGACATAGATGTTTCTGCAAGTATTGTGTATACAGATCGAAAACCTCGTTCCTTGAAAGGATAGTCAAATGGGTGAAACAATTTTTGTTCTAGCTCTGCTCTTGTCAATGATTGCTCTTGGAATAAGCGTGATCATTTCATTGTCCGAAGCGAATGTCAAAGCACTTTTATCTGCGGGGGTATCTTTCGTTTTGTTGGTTGTCTTGAGTCTTAGTCCCTTGTATCTCGAGTACTCAAAGTACGACCGAAAGCTACTTTCTTTTGACGAGAGGGGTGAACTTATCGAGCACACAGTTGCTGTGTTCGAGAGCGTTGACTATTTCTGTTTACCCACAAGCAAATTCAGACAAGATCCGGGTAGGGAGTATAGTCTGTATCTAACTGGAACAGTTACACCAATTACGGTCAATCCGAAAGCCAGGACAGTAACCTACAAAGTTGTATCCGAGGTTGTTGATCCGAATAAGTTCTTTTCCTATGGAGATTTTCGTAAAAAGACCGTCAAGGAAACAGTTGATGAGATCAATTGGAGGGTCAACTATTGGATACAGGAATTCAATAATGCCAAGTCCAAAGAAGTAGCTGAGTTCTATAACCCCTATGACATGGACCAGGTCCTGGAATTCAGGATGCTGGTTCAGGGTTATATGAATGAAAAGTTGTCACAAACTGGCATCCAAGTTTTTCTCGTTGAATTTAGTGTCAAGTGACTCTAAAGCCTCGCATGAACTGCGGGGTTTTTCTTTTCTATATAAGGAGGGGTAAGTAGGTCAAGCCATTATGTGTATGTAACGGTTTTTTATTTTGTCTGGTATAATCTCAGAAATGGAAAGTAGGCACAAGAAATATGTACAAGACTTACTAAAAAAAGCGGATATAGAAATCGGTGGGACAAGACCATGGGATATGGTTGTACATGATGAGAGACTATACAAGAGAGTTATAAGCAAAGGTTCTCTAGGTTTGGGAGAAGCATATATGGATGGTTGGTGGGATGTGAAAGAATTAGACCAGTTTTTCCACAAAGCAATTTCTGCTGGCTTAGGAAAAGAAATAGAGTACAACTTCTCTTCCTTATTTGTTTATCTCACCTCGTTTCTGTCTAATGGCCAAAAGAAAAACCCTTTTAAGGTTGGTGAAGAGCATTATGATACTGGAAACGATCTTTTTGAAAAAATGCTTGATAAAAGAATGGTTTATACATGTGGATATTGGAAAGATGCTGATAGTTTGGATAAGGCACAGGAGGATAAGCTCGATATGGTATGTAGAAAGATTGGACTATCCTCTGGCCAGTCTGTCTTAGACATTGGTTGTGGTTGGGGTAGTTATCTGAAATTTGCTGCAGAAAAATATGGAGCCAAGGGTTTTGGGGTAACTGTTTCTAAAGAGCAAGCTCAGTTTATTGAGTCTAATAAGGGAAATTTGCCAATAAATGTTTTTCTGCAAGATTATAAAGATGTGGAAGGGAAGTTTGACCATGTTATATCTCTTGGAATGTTTGAGCATGTTGGTAGAAAGAATTATAGGACATACATGGAAAAAGCAAGAGAAGTTTTGTCTGATGAGGGGGTCTTTTTGTTGCACACAATTGGCAAAGATAAAAGTTCTGTATCGATAGATCCATGGATAGAAAAATATATATTTCCTCATGGATTCATACCTTCTTATAAAGAGATTGCAGAAGCGGCAGATGGTTTGTTTGTTATGGAAGATTGGCACAACTTTGGACCAGACTATGACAAAACATTAATGGCTTGGTTTCATAATTTTGATAAGCATTGGCCAGAATTAAAAGATAAATACGGGGATAGGTTCTATAGGATGTGGAAATACTACCTTCTTTCATGTGCTGGAGCTTTTCGGTCAAGGAAAATTGAACTTTGGCAAATAGTTTTTTCAAAGAAGGGTATCCCGGGAGGTTTTAAAGGTAGGTAAATTGACTAGATGTGACATAATATAGTCATGAAAGGATTTACTTTAGTTGAGATTGTCATTGTTATTGCTATTTTCTTAATTTTAACTGCTCTCTTGATTACCCCTTTTGTTCTTTTAAATAAAGAACAGTCTTTAACAGGCAGTGCCTTAATTATTAAAGCAACATTGTCTGAGGCTGGATCGCGTACTATTTCGTCAGATGGAGAAAAACAGTATGGAATTACTTTTACAGAAGGAGAAGATAGTATCATTTTGTTTTCAAGTACAGGCTCAGAAACTGAGGTGTCTCTAAATAGCTACGTAACCATTTCAGATGTTTCTCTAACCTCAGGTGGGGATGTAACTTTTGATAGGCTAACTGGTGAGATTGATAATCCAGGAACTATAACCATAACTAATGGAGAAGCTACAAAAGTAATTACCATTTATGCTACAGGCGTTGTAGAATAAAGTAGTAATGAATACTAACAGAGGTATCAGTTTGATTGAACTTTTGATAGGAGCTTCCATTTTAACAATCGTTATGGTTGCTCTAGTTGTTGTTTTTCAGAGTTTTCTTGTTAACTCTTTTACCTCAGTTGAAAAAGTACAAGGAGCACTTTTGGCAGAAGAAGGAATTGAGGCCGTAAAATCTATTAGAGATAATGATTGGGGCAACTTGTCAGATGGAACTCATTACCTAACATTTTCTAGTGACTGGTCTTTTACTGAAACACCAGAAACAATAGGGATCTTCTCAAGAACTGTTCTTATAGAAGGAGCTTATAGGGATGTGGCTGATGATCTTGCTTCCTCTGGTACTTCAGACCCAGATACTAAGAAGATAACAGTTACTGTTAATTGGTCTGCAGGCACCGAGACAATTGAAACTTATATAACAAATATACATGAGTAATAAAGGGTACACATTGGTTGAGGCAGTTGTATATATTGCAGTTATGGCAATACTTTTCATTATTATCTCAAATTCTCTAATCTCAATCATTGGAACGTACAAGGAGTTTGATACAAGAAGAGACCTGCAAAGTGCCGCTATCTTTTCTTTTGAGAGACTAACTAGAGAAATTAGGGAAGCAGAATCTGTCAGTGTCGCCGGTAGCTTTTTTGGAACCAGTCCTGGGATATTAGTTCTTTCCAAAATCGAAGGAGGAAACCCTGTTGTTCTGGAATTTAAGTTATCTGGCACATCTTTACATGTTTATAAGGATGGAGCTGATCAAGGACCACTAACAGCTTCTGGTGTTTCTGTGAATAGTTTGATTTTTAATCATAGTACAAATGATCATTCTGAATTGGTGAAGATGCAGTTAACATTACAATCTGGAGAATTGATAAGGGATTTTTATACATCAACCGTATTAAGAGGAGCATATGAAGGATAATAGAGGATTAGCATTAGCTGTGGCAATAATATTTATCGCTTTTTCACTGACGGTAATTTTTGCAATATCTGCTCCAGTTTTAGCACAGGTCAGAAACTCAGCCAGAACATACTATTCAAAACAAAGCTTTTTCTCTGCAGAAGCTGGGCTTGAGGATGTTTTGTATCGTTTAAAGAATGGCATGGAGTATTCTGATACGGAAACTCTTTCTTTGAATGGTGGAACTGTTGAGACAACTGTAGTAGATGATGCTGGTGGTAAGACTGTTACAGCAGATGGAAGTGTTAAAGGTCATGTTAGGAATGTTGGAGCAAAAGTAATAACTGGACAAGGTGCTTCTTTCAGCTATGCTCTGCAGGCTGGTACTGGAGGATTTGATCTAGCCGGTGGATCCGTTGTTAATGGTAGTGTTTACTCCAACGGAGAAATAATTGGACACAGCGGAGTTTCTATAAATGGTAATGCTACAGCTGCCGACTTAGTTCCAGTGAGTACTCCGGCAGAAAATACTACTCCAATACCATCTCCGCAGTTTAGTTCATTTGCATACTCTAATACTCGTCAAGACTTTGCTCAAAGCTTTCAAGTCTCCAACGACGTTCCTTTAAATACATTGAAACTATACATTACAAGGTCATTTAAGGGTCAGTATGATATAACAGTGAGAATTGCACCAGACGATAATGGATGGCCAAGTCTAACAACTTTAGACTATGCAACATTAGAACAATCTGATGTCACAACTAACTTTGAGTGGGTGGATGTTATTTTTGATGGAGACTTTACCTTAGAAAAAGATACAACATATTGGTTTATTCTTGATGCAGATACTTCTTGGTGGGGAGGTGCATACTATAGAATGGCAACAAATTTTGATTATCCTAATGGCAGGGCTGTTGTCGGACAACGTGGAGGACAGTGGCGAGAAACTTCTCCAGAAGGTATGGATGGGTACTTTCAGATTGAATCAGGAACAGGCGGTGCCAAGATTGAAGGGGATGGTGGTTCACAGTGGTGGCAGCCACTTACGGTAAATGGTGACTCTTGGGCACCAGAGATAAACTTTACAAATACTACTGGCACAGCATATTGTCAGTCTGAGGAAGGTAATAATGAGCCGTGTGATACTTCCAGAGAAGATCCACCGGCCCTTCCTTTTCCTATAACAGATGAGGAGATATTAGGTTGGAAGGCCGATGCAGAAGCAGGTTATATATATAATGGAAATCTAGGGGTGGGATGGCAAGGAACAACTACTGGACCTATAAAAGTAAATGGAGATCTAACTATAAATGGTGGTGGTGACCTGACTCTTACAGGAACTATATGGGTTACTGGTGATATTACGGTCTCAGGAGGAGGGAGTGTTCAACTAGCTTCTTCATATGGGAATAATAGCGGTATTATAATCTCTGATGGTAATATTGATGTGTCGGGAAATGGACAGTTTCAAGGATCAGGCCAATCCGGCAGCTATCCAATTGTCATAACCACAAGCGCTTGTCCATTTAGCGGATCATGCCAAGGCAATGCTGATGCTATAGAAATTACTGGAGGATCTGGGGCAGTTGTTTTAATAGCCCAGGATGGAGTCTTAAGTATGAATGGAGGTACTAGTGCAAAGGCAATGTCTGCCCATACGATAGAGATAACAGGGGGCGGTCAAATAAACTATGATTCTGGTCTTGCAGACATAACAGTATCATCTGGCTCTACTGGCGGTTGGAATATCCTATATTGGGACGAGGTGGAATGATGATATAATTCCCTACATATGAAAAAAATTGTTGTTGCTAACTGGAAAATGAATCCTGATACCGTATCTGTTGCGAAGAATAACTATAATTCTATAAAAAGAAATACAAAAAAATATAGAAAAGTCGAAACCGTTATTGCTCCTCCTTTTGTTTTTCTGAACTCTTTCTCTGGAGGATTGAAAATGGCTGCTCAGGATGTTTTTTGGCAGAAGAGCGGTTCTTTTACTGGTGAGGTCTCGGTAAATCAACTGGCACATTTGAAAGTTTCATATTGTATTGTTGGCCACTCTGAAAGAAGAGAGTTAGGGGAGTCTGATATTGATGTAAATATGAAGGTTAGAGCATTAATTTCCGTTGGCATTACGCCAATTATATGTGTTGGGGAAAAAGATAGGGATAGTAACGGAGAGTATCTCTCAATTATAAAGAACCAGATAAAAGATGCACTGGTTTCAATAAAGCAGAAGGATTTGAGTAAAATAATTATTGCATATGAGCCGATATGGGCTATTGGTAAAAAAGATTCAATTGGAACTAGGTCTTTGCATGAGATGTCTATCTATATAAAGAAGGTTCTTTCAGATCTGTATTCTAAAAGAACTGCTTTTAAGGTTTCAGTACTATATGGGGGTTCAGTTGATGAGAGTAACGCTAGGGAATTAGTAAAAGAGGGAGAAGTCCAAGGACTTCTTATCGGTAGAGCTAGTCTGGAACCAAAAAAGTTTACAGAAATTATTAAAGAAGTAAATTCAATAAAGTGATGAAGAGTAAAAAGGTACTACTGAGAGTTGATCTAAATGTTCCAGTATCACATGGGGTGGTAGATGATGATTTTAGGATAAAGAAAACCCTGCCTACTATAGAAAAACTGCGAAAAGAGGGGGCCAAGGTGATATTGCTTTCTCATGTGGGTGAAAAGGATGGAACCTTGAGACCAATCTATTCATATCTAAGAAACTACTTTCCAGTAAAGTTTGTGGAAGATGTTTATAAAGCCAAAGATATTGTTGGTTCTATGGAGGAGACGGAGGTTGTTCTATTTGAGAATCTTAGGAAGTGGGAAGGAGAAAAAGATAATAACCCAGAGTTTGCCAAGCATCTAGCATCCTTTGGGGATTTATATATAAATGAGGCGTTTTCTGCTTCACATAGAGAGCATTCTTCTATTGTTGGTATTCCAAAGCACTTACCATCTTCCTTGGGAGATCTTTTCAAAAAAGAAGTTGAAGAACTTTCTAAAGTTTTTGATCCGCAACATCCTTTTGTTTTTGTCTTAGGTGGAGTAAAGTTTTCTACAAAAATTCCTTTAATTGAAAAATTTTTGGATAAGGCAGATCAAATTCACATAGCTGGTGCTTTAATGAACGATATGTACAAGGCTAAGGGTTTTCCGGTTGGGAAATCAGTTGTTGATGATTCTTTTGATCCAAGTGAAAAAATACTTAACAGTTCAAACCTATTTTTACCAACTGACGTTGTGGTTGAAGATTCAAAAGGAGAAGTCTATATAAAAAAACCAGAAGAAGTTCTCCCGAATGAGAAGATTATGGACATTGGACCAGAGTCTCTTGAGAAGATTCATAATGATATTATCAAATGTGAATTTATTCTCTGGAATGGACCACTTGGTAATTACGAGAATGGATATTCTGAGGGTACTAATGAGTTGGCCCATCGAATATCTGAAAGTGGCAAAGACTCAATAATTGGAGGAGGAGATACCCTTTCTGTTGTTTCTAAATTAAATATATTGGATAAATTTACTTTTGTTTCAACTGCAGGTGGAGCCATGTTAGATTTTCTTGCTAATGGTACTTTGCCTGGGATTGAGGCTTTGAAGTAGGTGTGGTAGTTTATGGTGGGACGGAAAGGTGGCTTTGAAAAGTTCTCTGTCGTGTCTCATGCCTACTCCGTAAGGGGTAGGTTTTTTCTTATTCTCTCCGCTACTTCTCCTGCTTCCTCCATTGATATCTCTTTACCACCATGTATTATCAAATTCTTATCTTGCACAGGAAATAATTTTATATGCACGTGAGGAACTTCGAATCCCTCCACTACTATACAGGTTCTTTCCGTATTGAATGTTTGATCTAGTACCTTCCCAATCTTTTTTGATATTTCAAATAGATGATTATATGTCTCATCATCCAAATCAAAAATGTAATCTACTTCTTTTTTGGGAATAACTAGGGTTTTTCCTTCTACTTCTGGGAATTTGTCTACAATTACAAAACAAACATCATCTTCATAGATGAGTGCTTTTGGGATTTCTCCATTTAGCATTTTTGTGAATATGCTCATATGTATAAATGGTATCATACATGTATGAAAGTAATGTCAGAAGATGTATTGGTAAAAGAAATACTGTCATCCAGGGGTATTTTTGATGAAAAAAGCATTGAGAAGTTTCTTTCTCCTTCATATGAGGATGGAGTTCATGACCCATTCTTAATGAAAGATATGAAAAAGGCAGTAGATAGATTTCTTCAGGCAATAGATAATAATGAAAAAATTGTAGTCTACAGTGACTTTGATGCTGATGGTATTCCAGGTGGGGCACTATTTCATGATTTTTTGAAAAAGATTGGCTATGAGAATTTTTCAAACTATATTCCACACAGAAATGATGAAGGATATGGATTTCACCTAGAGGCTATTGATAAGTTTAAAGAAGATGGAGTTGACCTTATCATTACTATTGATGTTGGTATCGTTGCGTACGATGAGGTAAAACGTGCGAAGGAGCTAGGTATGGATGTCATTGTTACTGACCATCATGAGCCAAATGGAGGAGTCCTAGAAGCAATAGCAGTTCTTGATCCAAAGCAAGAAGATTGCAAGTACCCTTTCAAAGAACTTTGTGGTACTGGAGTAGCTTATAAATTCATACAAGGGATTTTAGTTAAAAGAGATTTTGGTATAAAATCTGGGATGGAAAAATGGTGGCTTGATCTTGTTGGGCTAGCTACATTATCCGACATGGTTCCATTGGTCGATGAAAACAGGATCTTCGCACATTTTGGATTAGTGGTTCTCAGAAAGACTGGAAGGCCAGGAATACTTCAGGCTTGTAGAACTTTGAATATTTCACAAAGACACCTAAACGAAGATGATATAGGGTTTCTAATTACCCCAAGAATAAATGCAGCTTCAAGGATGGGACATCCCGATGATGCTTTTAGGTTGCTTACTGCTCTGGATGAAGTAGAGGCAGGTGTTTGTTTTTCTCACCTAAACTCTATAAATGATGAAAGGAAAGGTTTAGTGGGGTCAATTGTAAAAGAAGTAAAGAAGAAGATAAAAAAGAGGGAAGAGCTAGGTAGTGTTATTGTCTCAGGAGACCCTAAGTGGAAACCTTCTGTACTAGGCTTAGTTGCCAATTCTTTGGTTGAAGAATATAAAAGACCTGTATTTATATGGGGCAATGAGGGTAGTGGAAGTATAAAGGGGTCATCAAGGTCTGATGGAAGCATTTCTCTTATTGATCTTTTGAATAGTGTTTCTGATTCATTAGAATATTTTGGGGGACACAAGATGGCTGCTGGTTTTTCTCTAAAGAAAAATGAGATTCACTCTTTTGAAGAAAAGCTTTGTGGTGCTTATGATTCCTTGGATAAGATTTCTTGTGAAGATATAAATGTTGACGGGGAGATAGAAGAGCCTGATTTAAATGACCAATTTTATAAAACAATTTCTAAACTCTCTCCTTTTGGTGTTGGTAATCCAAAGCCGGTCTTTTTGATAAAAAATATTGTGCCAACTTCTGTCAGAACCTTTGGAAAGCAGGGAAATCATGTGGAGATAAAGTTTGGTAAAAACAGAGCTATTGGTTTCTTTCAAAAGATAGAAGACTTTTCTAATACTCCTGAAGTTGGGAAGAAATGTAGTTTGATTGGTAATCCAGAGGAGTCGTTCTTTGCCGGACGTGTAGAGAAGAGAATTAGAATTGTTGATGTGGTATAGAAAAACCGCTCTGTACGAGCGGTTTGATTTTTATGGGATGTGGTCAAAAACTTTTTGTCCCATTTCTTTGCAGCCAAGAACAAGTTTGGCATCACAATCTGATTCTGCGATATCCATTGTTCTGTAGCCACCCATAAGAACTGCTTTGACAGCATCTTCAATAGCTGCTGCACCCTTTGAAGAACTGATATGGCGCAACATAAGTGCTCCAGTCAGAATTCTTCCCAGGGGATTGGCCTGATTCAGACCTGCAAGGGTGGGTGCAGTTCCTGCACCGCTTTCAAACATAGCTGCTTCAGTTTTTGGATTAATAGCAGAGCTGTGCATCAAACCCATGCCGCCAACCATTTCTGCGGCACCATCTGAAAGGATATCACCATGCTCATTACCACATGCAATTACGCCGTGGAGTTTTTCAGGATGGAAGAGCAACATGTTGGCCGAATCAACCAGCTGATGTCGAAGTTCGACATCTGGAAATTCTGCATCGTGGATTTTCTGTGCAATCTTTCTCCAGAGAACGTAACGTGCCATAACGTTGGCTTTGTCCACTGAGATTAACGGAAGACCGAGTGACCTTGCATATCTGAATGCAAATCGGAAATATGCCATGACCGTAGATCGGTTATAGTATGATAGTTCGGATACCAAATTTTCCGAGCCTGTGACTCCATGTTTCATTTTCAGGCCTATCGCATCGATAGACTTCTCGTCGACGAAAGTACGTAAGTCGCTTGTTCCAAAGTAGCTGTCTTCCAGCAAGAAACGGATGAAGACCATGTTGGCTCCATCTTCCGGTATGCACTCGCTTTTGAGGCGAGACAAATGCGAAAGTTCTGGCATTAGTCTCATGGGTCGGAAGTTCAGTAGAAGGCCGAGGTGCTTGCGTATTGCAAGAAGTGCACGTGGCTCCGGCATCATCTCTGGCTTCTCCTTACCGACAGTTTTATCAAACTCAGGATCACCAACACCACCAAAAAATATGGTGCCGATGTTAAAAGCTATCTTCAGAGACTCTGTTGGAGTGGTATCACCAAATTTTTCATAGGCATTCCAGCCCATTGGCGTATCCACCCATTCAATTTCGAGATCATCAAGCAATGCTGCTTTTGAAGCAATCCTTGTGGCCTCTGCCATCATTTCCGGACCTGAACCATCGCCTGTGACTAGAGCGATCTGTCTTTTCATAACCCGTGTCTCCTTTTGTTTGGGTTTTCGTTATAATGTGCGTGACATCTGTAGGGATGTTCCTCATGGAAGATACCACTTCAGGTTTATATTGTAAAGAAATGACGTCCTCCCCGCACTCCCTACGGTCGTACGGGGTTTCCAACACCTCGGCCTAAAGGCCGTTAAAACAACTCCATTCATCCCCGGGCTCAC
>JALEGR010000010.1 GCA_022763265.1 Minisyncoccota bacterium
AAGAGCAAGTAGTATAACTGGTGTAAAGCCTTTCATTTTATTTGTATGAAGTTAATTTACTACTAATCTTTACCTCGACCTCAAAAACCACAAACCCCTCTTCTGACAGATTGAGTCCCGAAAATACAGGATTTATAAAATTCTCATCCTCTGCAAAAACATCCGACTGCAGAGCAACACTACTATAATCATCAGATATTCCAGACATAACAATAGTTGGCGACTCCCCTGGTCTAGCAACATAAGAAAATTCTGTAAACCTGATACTCTGTAAAGTTATATCTTCCAGATGTTCAAAAAATCTTGAAGGAACTAAGTGGTTAGAAAGAGCCTCTCCCGCAACCTTCAGCCTAGCGTCAGCCAGAGCCAGTTCTCTTATCAAGTCTGGTTCAAGGCTTTCAATCTCCTCTTGTAACTTTACATCCTTATTGGAAATGTCACTTTTGATATAAAACTTGTAACCATAAACAGCAACAGCAGAAAGAAGTGCTGCCACAAAAATCAAAGTAACAACTACCCCAAAGAAGCTTCTTTGCTTTCTTGGACGAGGTGCGGTCTTTTCTGTAACAATGGGCTTCTTAGGAATAAAAGCATTTTGAAACTTAGGTTCCATTGAAATAATTATACCACACGAAATTAATACCAGTGTGGACTATTCTAGTTCTTGAAGTCTTCTTATAGCAATACCCATAGCAACAGAAAAATCTGGTGCTACACCACGCAAAGTATTCTCCAGAAAAGCCGGGGCCTCAACTTTATCAAACGGATTTCCAATTGAGACCTCTGTGCCAAATTTTTGTTGTGACAATTCCTTTAGACCCTTTAGAGAAGAACCTCCGCCAACTAAGACTATCCTCTGTACTGCTTTGTTATATTTTTTCTGGTAGTTTATTAAAACCCTGTTTGCTTCAGAGAAAATATAGCTCAATGTAAGATCAACAACTTCAACAACACTTTTACCATCATCTGTTTTTGATAATCCAATACCCCTTTTCAATCTTTCCGCATCGGCAATGGGAATACCGAAAGAAGATGCGATGGCCGAAGTAATATCCTGAGAACCTTTGTTTATAGTATGTGAAGCCCTGACCGTTCCCCTCTCAACAATATAGAGTTTCGTAAAAGCAGCACCCATATCAAAAATCATGACTGGCGCCTTTTCCTGCTGAGATAAAACTGACCTCATAGTAGAGAATATTTCTATTTCAAAAAACTTTGTATCCAATTGTGCCTTAGTAACTATCTCTTGGTACTTCTTAAAAGCTTCATTATGTATTGCTACGACTAAGACATTCTTTGTTGGAAATTTCTTTCCACCCTTACTTTCACTGAACTTATCTGTTGGTATGACAGACCAATCAAGTGACACCTCCGATATCGGAACTGGTATATACTTTCTAGCTTCTATTGGTATCATCTGGGCAAGCTCTTTGTTTGGAACGTCAGGCATTTCAACAATGGACATTAGACTTGACCTGAAAGGTATAGCTAGACCATTTGTTTTGGTAGATATTTTTGCTTCCCTTATAATATCGTTTAAAGCTTCAACTATTTTATCCGTATCTAAATTAGTGGCCTGACCGACTTCTTTTTCTGCATATGGCCCCAAAGCTAAAGCACCATACGTTTCAAGTACCGCTTTTTCCCCAACCCTCTTTATCTGAACTACCTTTATAGCAGAAGAGCCTATATCTATTCCAATAACACTAGGGCTCTTTTTTTTAAAAAAATTCCACATGATCTTTGATTTAAACTATTATATCATATAGGCATGTCGGGATTACTTGAATCAGTATTAGATTTTGTGTTTCCAAAAGAAAAAATTATTTCTGATATGGAGAGTATGGATGCAAGTGACCTGAGAAAATTTTTACCAAGATCACCAAACAACTCCTGCCTTTTCAATTCAAAATATCCCGAAGTCAGACTCTTGAAAAAAGAGGTATTTGAAAGAAAAAATAAAAAAATATCATTTGCGTGTGCTGAAATACTATCTGAAAATATTTTGGATAGAATTTGGGAATACCAAACCTTTGAACCCAAATTAAGATTTTCTTTAATATCAGACAAGAAACAAAGATTGGTTGCAGATTATATAAACAAAATGATTCCTCATATAGGATACTGTCCAGACAACATAAAAACTATTGACCCTGGTAAGATAAGAAACTGTGTAGTCTTCGTTTTGGAAAATGACATAGACAAGATTGTTCCTATAGTTGCTAGGTATAATCCAAAAGAAATAGTTTCCCTATCAATAGCTGACTAAATCTCCTTATAACCTGGATCAACCTTTACTTCTACTTCTATTGTTTTTTCACAAACACCGCCAAGCTCATCTTGCACGGAATAACCTCCTGTCTTTGTACCAATAGTTGTGTATTTTATATTCCCAATTGATACTCCTGACTTACCACCAAGAGGCGAATCCCCAATCCACTCTGGTGTACCAACGGCACCCTCTGGTAAACCACCTGGTATAGACCAAATGACTGACTGATTAACTAGAAGATCCACCTGTCCTTCGGCTGGATTTGCGGGGTTAGCTTCCGGCAAGGGTATATCCCCACAGGCAATTGGAGATTCAGCTTCACCTACAGTTATCGTTACATAGGAAGTAGCTTTTTCGGTAGCATCATACGAGCTCACACATTCAACACCATATTCAGTGCTTGAGGATGGAGACACACTCACTGATCCATCTGTATTTCCGTTTGTATTGAAGTTTATTCCATCACACGATTCTGCATGTTCACTTGACCATGTCAAAGATACACTTTCCCCCTCCTCGATTAAGGTCCTGTCTGCATCAAGATCAGCTTCTGGCCATGGTCCAATATCTATATTGTGTACAGGAGAAGAGGGTGAATTCAAGTTGTTTTCGTCTTGTGAAATAGCATGAATTTTTTTGTTTCCTGTAGTTGAGTATGATTTTCCAACCTCTTGACTTCCATTTTCAGTATAGTCTGTATATTTGTTTACTGTGGTGAATATACTATTTATCCAATCAATTCCAAACCTAATTGGTAATAATTCTGGATGTTCTCCCGATATGGTGAAAGTGTAGACTTTATCAATCAAGCCCTTGTTTGGGCCAGATATATCTGGAGCTGGTAGATCACCATCCACTTGTGTATTTAGTAAGATATTTATATTTTGCTCTGGAACAATATGTGTAAATGTGTCTGCACTCTCATCAAGAACCACTCTGCTTTCTCCGGTATCATTTATAACTAGAGGATGTAAATTTCTAAAGCAATAGTGTGGGAAATAGAACACCACTGCGCTCCAATCAAGATAGTAGTGTCCATATGTTTCATCTATGACAATAGTTGA
>JALEGR010000002.1 GCA_022763265.1 Minisyncoccota bacterium
ATGTCCTTTTCTTTTGGAGGATGAGTTGAAATATGAGTAATAACCATCTATTTCTTTATACTTTTCACTTAGCTCTTTAAAATCAGCCTTTATTTCTTGGAGACACAAAATGTCTGGTTTTGCTTTATTTAGCCAATCTAAAAAACCTTTATCAAATACAGATCTTATACCATTTACGTTCCAGGTAGTTATTTTCATACCAAGACCTTATACCTCCTCTGTATGCTATTGTCTATCTCTTTCGTACTTATCAATTCTAATTCTGGCTTTACTTCAAACACTGGAATGCCTTCTGCAAGAATAACTGGAATTTCGTTTAATATGATCTGATCTACAATACCAGCTTTTATAACAGCACTATTTAAAGTTGGTCCACTAGAGATTAGAATATTTTCTCCTAAAACAGGAATTTCATCCACCGTAGTTATAACTTCGTATTGTGGTTTTATAGATAAATCAATTTGTCTTGTGATAACAACCTTTCTTATAGAAACATTCTCTAGTTCCCCAGTCAACTCTTCTGGATATGACTGTATAGCATCATATGTTTTTCTACCCATAACAAGAACATCGTTCTTTTTGCAAAGATCGATAAAATCATTCCACATCCCATCTGGAATGAAATCTTCATTACCATCCTTTCCTGCAATAAATCCATCTTTTGAGACAACATTGTATAAAGTGATCATATTTTTATACCTAGTTTTTCTAGGTCGTTAGTTAATTTTTCAAAACTTTCAAAAAGCACTGGCTCATACCCTATCTCTTCTGCCTTAGATAGGCTTTGCATGGAATCATCTATAAATATAGTTTCTTTAGGCAAAGTGTCCAAGGCCTTAAAAAATATATCAAAAGCTTCCTGGGATGGTTTACTAAAACCAATCTCCTCAGAGATTATGAATGCGTCAAAAAGCCTATTGATACCGGTGGCTTTTATAGCGTTAGCATTTTCTATAGTGTTGTTACTAAGTAGACCAATTTTATAATTGACTCTTAGTTTCTTAATTAGATCAACAACATCTTCGTTTATATAATCTGACTTAAAGTTCTTACCAAATTCTATGACTTCATCTACGCTTGCACTAACCCCAAGATCAGCAATGATTAACTCGTATAGGTTATAGATATCGATCTTTCCATTATTGAATAGCTGATTATATTTAAAGTATGTTTTATTAAAATCTTCTTTTGTTACTCCAAGAAACTGACTAACGGCCTCTACAAAAACAGATCCTGGATTACCTGCAATTACACCCCCGTAGTCGAATCCAATCCCTTTGTATTTAGACATAGTTAATATTTATCATAACAACTTATTTATCATGTGGCCTAGAAGTACTCCAGAGACCTTCAAATAATGCTTGCATAGTATCTGTATGTTCTTTTGAAGTTATTAAAACACAGTAACTATTCTTTTTGGAAGATACATACAGGGTTTTGTCATCATAGATAAAAATTGTCGTCTGAAATTTCCCGCGCATAACCTCTGGCATAATCCTGACCTTAGAAAGATTATTGTAATACTTGTCTATAAGATCTTTGTTTATTGGAGATTCCCAAAGATTTCTTGTCTTGATATTTCTTTTGACCCTTTCTTCAATAAAAAGCTCAACAAAATCTTCACCAATTTGCCAAAAAAAGTTTTGCTTAGGGACAATAGAGTTTATATTCTTACCTTTGCAATAAAGCATCTCCATTATGGCATTCTTTACAGCATCCACCCCTTCATAAAAAGCTACTGTAGGTTTCTTATTAGAAGGAGATGATATGGCTTCAAGTGCAGGTATCATCTCATCAACACGATTCTGTAACCTAGATACTTCTAGTGCTTTTTCTTTAGCAATGACAGCCAGTTTCTCAACTGGTTCCAAAGAAAAACTCTTATCTCCAGCTAACCCTGTTTTACTTGTTAGTCCCCTTTTCTCTAGACAACCCAGAGCATAGTAGACAGTTGGTCTTTTGAGACGAGTGAACTTTACAAGGTCACGAGCAGTTCTTACTCCTCCAACCATAGCTAGATAAACGGTAACTTCTGAATCACTGAGACCCAAATCCATGAGATGTTTTCGTGGTTCATTCATATTTGTATAATGATTATTATACACTATTGACTATATTCGTTAAATAAGTGAGCATGTTGCTAGATCAGAACATTAAAAAGAAAGGGCTGAGAGATGCGAGCCTTTGGTCTAACTGGAGATATAGGATGTGGCAAAAGTACTGTATCTAATATACTTTCAAAATACCCAGATGTATCGGTATTTGATTGCGACAAAATTGCGAAAGAAATACTTGGGGATATTCCTCGAGATGAGATTATTGCAATCTTAGGTGTGAACGTTTTTCCTCAAGGCACTTTGGATTTTAAGATGATGTCTGAAATAATTTTCAGGGACCAGGAGAAGAAGGGGTTGTTGGAAGATCTGGTCCACCCTCTCGTGTGGGTAGATGTCCAAGAAAAGGTTAACTCTACAAACCCAAATAATATTTGTGTGGTAGAGTCAGCAATAATCTTTGAAACCGAAAGTGCCTGTAATTTTCTTGCCATGATTGTAGTGGTCTGTAGTAAAGAGGAGCAATTCCGAAGGCTACGAGAAAATCGACACATGAGCGACAAACAAATTCTGGATCGAATTAACCAACAGCTCCCATCGTACAAGAAGGAACAACAAGCAGACTTTGTGATTCAAACAGGATGTAGTATTCCTGAACTCAAAAGAAGGGTAGCAACTCTTTACCACAATCTTAAAAACCATAAAGGAAATCTAGCATGAAAACACGAAAGGCCGTATATGCAGCAAGCCTTGACCCTATCACTAACGGTCATGTGAACATCATTGAACGAATGGCACCACTCTATGACGAACTTGTTGTGCTTGTAGCAGTAGACCCCAGAAAAAACTATACGTTCAGCCAAAAAGATCGTGTGGAAATGGCCAGAAATTCTGTAACACATTTACAGAATGTTTCTGTTGATACATGTGTTGGTCAATATGTTGTTAAAAAAGCCCAGTCTCTTGGTGCACAGGTAGTCATCCGAGGCCTACGGAACTTCAAGGATCTCGAAGATGAACAAACACTCGCAGAAGAAAATCGTAGAATCTGCCCGGAGATTGAAACTGTATGGGTTCCCTGCCTACCAAACCTTATGCATGTAAGTTCAAGCATGGTAAGAAGTCATGTTGGTGCTGATCCTGGATGGGAAGAACAGGCTGCTCGTTCAGTTCCAGAAGTTGTAGTTATGAAACTGAAAGAAAAATTTGTTCTTGGAAAAGCAAAAAGACACTGGGGGTCACTTATGTCATCATTTGGATATCTAAAGGGATCAGAAGCAGTTCTGGATATTCTCCTAGGAAGATATACAGAAACCCATCGTCACTATCACAATCTAGAGCACGTGGTATCCATGCTCGATGAGCTTGGAACACTGAATGATCCTGATAAAGCTTTGTCATTAGCTATTTGGTTCCATGATGCAGTCTATGATCCGAAAGCTAAGGACAACGAGGAGCAAAGTGCCAAGCTGGCAAAGAGCCTCCTCAAAAAGCTGGGCCTATCTGACGAATTAGGTAACAGAGTTCATGACCTTATCCTGGCGACAAAGCATGTCCACATGCCAAGTGATCCTGTAGCCAGAACTTTGGTTGATCTAGATCTCATGATACTAGGTAAACCAGAGAAAGAGTTCGATGTCTATGAAGCAGGGATTCGGCAAGAGTATGGCTGGGTAGTCTATCCAGACTTCTACGAAGGCCGATCCAAAATCCTTCAATCCTTTCTTGATCGCCCATCGATCTTTTCCACCGATCAGTTTCAAGCCAAATATGAAATTGTTGCTCGGGATAATCTGGAGAGGTCGATTATAAAGTTACGAGGTTAACTACAGAGCTTGTGATGCGCACTGCATTACAGGCTCTTTTAATAAATTAATAGGCCTTAGGCTAGTCCTTAGACGAACTCATTAACTTGTCCCTTATCGACTTTTACTAAAAAATGTTCCCGAAACATTTTAGATTTACATAAAAAGACTGGTTTTAGTACCAGTCTATACCTATTGCACTGCTACTGATTACAAAATGGCCATTACCCCGCTATCAACCTCCACCTTTTCTTTGCACGAAAGGCAAGAAACATAGAACTGCGGTGCAAAACGGTCACTCACCTCTTCTATCTTACCTTTATCCTTTTTTGTAATAAGCATCTTTTTACGACAAGAGCCGCACTTAACCACAACTCCTTCTGGTAAATCGACAACTTTCATAGCTTATCTCCTGTAATCTAATCCACAGAAATTCAGATCTAGTACTAATACTAAACTTTTTTATATAAAACACAAGAAACTTTAAGATTTGGGGTGGCTGACAGGACTTGAACCTGCGACCACTCGGACCACAACCGAGAGCTCTACCAGCTGAGCTACAGCCACCATCTATTTATACTTAGGCGCACTCTCTTTTATACCAGATTTATGGTTAGAAAGTCGAGCCAGTGCATACAGCACACTTGAAAGCCTGTTTAGAAAAGCTAAAGATTCTCTACTAACTTTTCTTCTGTATTCTTTTACTTTACCATCTGGGTACAGAGGTTCAATTAAATCAACTACTCTTCTTTCTGCTCTTCTTGATAAGGTCCTGGCATAATCCAGAAGAGAAGATAGCTTACAACCACCTGATATAAAGAAAGTATTTATTGGAGGAAGCTCTTTCTCAATAGCATTGATAACTTCTTCCATCTCTACTATTCTACTACCTTTTATACTTTTTTCGGCACCAGCTATTTCTGCTTGAACAATAAAGAGACCCTCCTGAAGTTCATGGATAATATGCTCAATAGATGGATACTCTGATCCAACATACCAATTATCCTTTCTGACTTCTACTTTACAGAGGCCTAAAAAAGAATTGACCTCATCAAGTGTCCCTAATGTCTCAGCTATCGGAGAGGCCTTAGAAATACGAACACCTTTCTCGGTATCATATAGTTTAGTTGTCCCACCATCTCCTTTTCCTGTGAATAATGCCATGGCAAGAGACTAGCATATATAAAAAAGAAGACAATATTACAAAAAACCACCCATATTTCAGGGTGGTCTAAAGAACACGAGAATTACACTACTTTTGACTGAAGGAGTCCCGACACGGAGTGCAGGCATTTACCCCTCATATTAATGAACTCCAGTACGCTAATAGCATTGAAAGAGTTGACAATAGAAATTTGCCAAGGTTGGTACGAATAGGC
>JALEGR010000003.1 GCA_022763265.1 Minisyncoccota bacterium
ATATACACAAAAGATGGAGAGGATGTGGAGTTAAAAACCGACGGTGTATTTGTGGAAATTGGCCTTATTCCAACAACAGATTTTGTTGGTGGTGTTGTAGAACGTAACAATCATAATCAAATATTAGTAGATCCTAGAAATCAAAGAACAAAAACAGATGGTATTTGGGCAGCTGGAGACTGTACAGACGGACTTTACCATCAAAATAACATTGCAGCAGGAGATGCCGTAAAAGCACTTGAGGATATATACATGTATCTACACACTCTATGAAAATGACAAAGTTTAGTTTCGCCCTATCTCATATTGCACTCTCTATAGTATTTATCTGGTTTGGTATACTAAAGTTCTTTGGACTCTCCCCTGCTAATGATCTAGTTGCAGCACTGCTTCCCTTAACTATTCCCCTCATTCCTTTTTCTGTTTTTATTTTAATCCTTGGAGCAGTTGAAGTTCTAATTGGTGTTTTGTTCTTAATCCCTAAAATGGAAAGAGGTGCCATTGCACTACTTTCTTTCCATGTGTTCACCACTATACTTCCCCTATTTATGCTACCTGCTATTGTATGGCAGTCTACCCTAGTTCCTACACTCGAGGGTCAGTACATAATCAAGAATATTGTAATTGTAGCCCTTGCCATAGGAATATTAGTGGATTTGAAAAAAGAGAGTAGACAATAGTTTACTTTTGATGTTAATATTCTTCTCATTGGCCCTATCGTCTAACGGTTAGGACGTAAGCTTTTCAAGCTTAAAATCCGGGTTCGATTCCCGGTAGGGTCACTGCAACTTTTATATATATTCTTCAAGGTATTTTTATATACCCCATAACTTGTTCTGAACCATTAATCCAATTTTGATAAAAACTTAAGCACATTTTCTATATGACTATCTAATTCAACACCTAATGCATCGCAGCCCCTTACAATATCTCCACGATTTATTTTAGCTGCAAATTTCTCTTCTTTGAACCTCTTCTTAATAGACTTTGATTTAATCTGGCCATAAGGGGAAGGATTTATCTTTTTATAAGCATAGATTATTCCACACAACTCATCACAAGCCATAAGGGCTGAGGCAAGCTTTGTTTTAGGTAATATAGAGTAGCCATTATAACCATATGCATGAGCTTCCACTGCATGAATTAAGTCATCAGAATATCTCCACTCTCTAAACCACTTTACTGACTCGGCAGGATGAATGTCTGGATATTTTTCAAAATCAACATCATGTAATAATCCTGTAACAAACCACAGATCCAAATCCTCTCCATATTCACGCGCATACCCTTCCATGGCTGTTGCAACCATAAGTGAATGGTAACGCTGGTACTCATCTTTTACTTTTTCTTCTAATATTTTTTGTGCTTCTTCTTTTGTTGGTATTTTCATATTATTAATTTTTATTAAAAGACTGCCCAGAAAACGTGAGCAGTCTGGTGATCTTCTTTATCAGCTAATGACTCTTACTAGCCACACTGAGAAGAAGTAAACCTTCGGTGGAACCATGTAAATTTAGGTGCTCCTGGATTTCTTTCTGAGATTTCTCGGCCTCACCATCTGTATCAAAAGTCCTTGGCACAGTAATGGCCTCACCACAACATTCTGGGCCCCTTTCTCCTACAATATAATGGAACGCTTGGCCATCCTCTTTGATAACTAAACCAACAAGAAACTTGTTAACCACTTTTCCATGTATCTTAGCACACGTAACACAACAAACTGAAAGTTCTTGTCCATCTGGAACAATGATGCAAATCTTAGCTTCACCTAGCATACCTGGCTCCTTTTCGAAAAGTTTTTACATGACCTAAAACATTTCTAGGTTCTAGACATAAGGATATTACCTGCAAAAACAAAATCAAATTTTATATCAAATTAATCACATTTGTATCTTTTTGTAATATATGATAGATTGTTGTTTATGTTAAAAATACAGGATGCGGTAAAAAATATCCTCTATTCAGATGAAGAGGCTCTGTTTGCCCTATATAAAGGCTATATGAATTTGTCTGCATATGCCAAGCAAATAAAGAATAATGTTGAGGAAGTGACATTTAAAGATGTGAAGACAACTGGAATTGTAGTTGCACTTTCTCGTCTTCAAAAAGATATAAAAAATATTCATCCAATGATTCAAGACGTGAAGATAAATAACATTACAACAAAGTCACCCCTATCTGAACTCGTATACGAGAAGAGCTCTAGATTACTAGAGAAACTTACATTACTACATGAAAAAATAAAGACAGGTAACGATGACTTTTTTACCGTAATACTAAGCACAAGCGAAATTACTGTTATTTGTTCTGACCGTATTAAAAAAGAAGTTCAAGATACTTTAGTAGAAAAACCTAGGATGATTCAAAATAAGTTAGCTTCTATAGGACTTTCTTTTGATCCAAAATATTACGATATGCCAAATATAATATATTCACTCTTGAGAAAGATTGCGAAAGAAAAAATTCTTTTGGCTGAGACAATAACAACCCATACAGAAATAATTTTTATTTATCACCAGGAAGATTCACCAAAGGTATTAAAGATTTTTGAATCATCTATAGAGTAGCCAGGAATATTACTACCCTAACATACTCTGTATTTATTTGATTTTCGAAATAATATTAATCCTACCCTCCAAAAGTTCGGGGATCCAGCCCATGGAGTCACTGCAATTTTTGAAGCCTATTCTTCAACGTATTTTTGATGCTTCTTTGATACCCTAAAGGGATTTTGGAACCAGTATTGACATACTGTAATAATAGGTGTATTGTCCAAACAGAGTCCAAGGTGTTCTTGGGCAACCTAGTTCTATCCAAGGGGTGCGATAACCACCCGAAAGGAGTCCAACATGTCTGCGCAAACCAGACAACAGGTAGAAGGCGACGTAGTAAAAAACTTTTCTGCTTTAGCATTTGATGCGGTGAAATTTGTCACACAAGACAAACGTGACAAGCTTCAAGTTAATCAGATGCTGAAAGCCCTCCAGCTCTTCAAGGAAAACCGTCTAGGAGAAGTGTTCGCAAAAGACACAGCAGAAATGCAAGCTGTTAGACGCAGGAGACGCCTAGCTTTGTGGGCAAAAATCCAGCGAGATGACCGAGAAGGAAGGATTTCGAACGGTGAAGATCCTTGCAACTGGGTAGTTCATATCTTTGGGTTTTCACAAAGAGTTGGTGCTTACTTGTTCTTGGGTAAAATCCCGAAGTTCCGACAGCTATTACAAATGGATGAAAGGGATCTAAACCAAAGCGAGGATGCACAATCAATGGTTCGTGAGATCAGAGATAAAATTACCCCACACGGCCTATATTTTGGAATGAGTGTGGCAGAGATCAATGAGGCTTTTGGCCCACCACCCAAGTAATGGTTCTTCCAGCCCTGTATGAAAATACAGGGCTTTTTCTTTTATACCACCTCCAACTCTCTCCACCCTACTAACTCTCTAACTATCTGGTTCCAATTCGTCCTAATTGGGGTCACAGTATTTTCACCTCACAAGACACCCCAAACAGATGTAATTGTGGCTTCTGTTTTACAGTGTGGCTATCTTTATGTGCTGTTTTAATACATAATCCAATCTCGATGCTGTTCGCAGAATTACCATGGATTACAAATGCCTTCTTCTCATGGATGACTATCTCTGCAGGAGTGCTATTTATCCGAAATTTTATAGCAGTCTTGATGGAAGCGAATGGAGTCTTAACTGACAAACACCGAAGAATGCATGACGAGGATTAGTTATATAATTTTAGACTACCAAAAACAGAACATGGGGCCTAATATTGCCGCTATGTTCTTGATGGATAATGAGTCCACCCGACGTTTCCACACATAGGGTTTTTTATTACAAAAATATTGTTAGAATGTAGACTAATGAACATATTATATGTATTTGTATCTTTAATCATCGGATTCTTTATTGGAAGATCAACAAAGAAAAGTTTTGGGCTTCAAAGTAAGGATGAACTAGAAGAAGCACATAGCGCCTCAAGAAAAGCACTCGCTGAAAGGACAGAGAATAGAAAAGAAGAAATCATAGAAATGATGAAAAATTCTAGAGAAAGATATGAAGAACTAAAAGCTTGTAATTTAGTAGAAGAAAGAAAAGGAATACATAGAGGTGATGTAGAGGATTTACTAGAAGTATCAACTCAGACTGCCCTAAAATACCTAAATGAACTAGAGGAAGAAGGAAAGATTAAGCAAATTGGCAACAGTGGAAAAGACGTCTACTATATGCTTTCTATATAAAACCTCCCTTGATTTTATATAGAAACTACCCTAACCTAATACCTAGAACTGTTACAAAATGGAGTAAGTGATGCAGAAAAAACTAATGTTTTTATTAAGTATCATTCTGTTTGTATTAGCTATCAATATTCACTACAATTGGCCAAAGCCAGATGAAAGAAAGGAAGTCAGCTACTCTGGCTATGTTGGAGATTACTGGGTCTCCATCTTCAAAAGAACAGAAGCGGATGGGACATCATACATGACCATCAATATCTTGGAACTTGGTGTGCTTGTCTACAGAAATGATGAGATTGTGAGTATAGAGTCCAACGATGATGAACGGGCAGAAAAGTTGGCCAAAAAAGCGCTTGTTCTCCTGACAGATAGTGACGAAACCTCTCCTTGAGGGGTTTTATTTTACCTGATAGAGTATAAATTCAAAGCACCCTTAGCTCAGTTGGCTAGAGCGCCCGATTGACGTTCGTGAGGCCGTAGGTTCAAGTCCTACAGGGTGCACATGAAAATATTAGCAATAGAAACATCTTGTGATGAAACAGCCATTTCAATTCTTCAAATAAAAGATAGGTCTTTTGAGGTGCTTTCCCACGTTGTGCATTCTCAAATAGACATGCATAGAGAGTATGGTGGAGTATTCCCTACAATTGCAAAAAGAGAGCATGGGAAAAACCTAGTCCCAGTATTAATAGAAGCATTAGAAAAAGCCGATCTACTCAAACAAGAAAAAGGGATGCTAACAAAAGATATGGAGAAAATTCTTTCAAAAAACCCTGAGCTTTTAGATTCATTTAGTAAAAATGCTATAAATATCGACAAACCAGATATAGACAGGCTTGCTGTTACGGAGGGACCTGGACTTGAGCCCGCTCTCTGGGCCGGTATATCCTTCGCTAAAGCTCTAGGGATACTTTGGGATATTGATGTGTACCCAGTAAATCATATGGAAGGTCACCTAGCATCAGCTCTACTTGAGGATGAAGTTGACTTCCCTGCAATGGCACTACTTGTCTCAGGAGGCCATACAGAGCTTGTTTTAGCATCTAGTTGGGGTAAATACGAAATATTGGGTAGAACCTTAGATGATGCTGTTGGAGAGGCTTTTGATAAGGTGGCAAGGCTATTAGGTCTTCCGTATCCAGGAGGACCAGATATATCAAAACTAGCCAAAATACACAGAAGCAAGTACCCAGAAAGTGACTATTTTAAGCTACCAAGACCAATGGTATCCTCTGGTGACCTAAAATTCTCTTTTTCTGGAATAAAAACAGCCGTAAGATACGCACTGGAGAAAGAGGAAATAACCAAAGATATACAAGAGAAAATGGCTAGAGAATTTGAGGATGCTGTCGTTGAGGTATTTAAAAAGAAAGTAGAGAAAGCCCTAGAAGAATATCCTGTCAAAACATTTATCTTAGCAGGTGGAGTTTCTGCAAACCTATACTTACAAGAAAATCTAAAGAAAGTTGTGAGTGATATTAAATTTATTACTCCAAATAATAAACTTTCAACTGATAACGCTACGATGATAGCCTTAGCAGCCTATATATCACCTAAAAAGCCTTACGATATAGTAGCTAGAGGTAATTTAAGGATTGATGAGGATTAAGAGCTTTTTCTAAAGTAGTACAGAAGCAATACCGCCAAAGCGATTATTAATACAATTAGTGGAAGTATGAGTACAGAAAGATCAGCTATTGTTACAAATACGAGACCCACTAACAAACCAACCATAAAGTAAATTATCTTTCTCATCCTTATCTCTGACGTATCAAGACCATCAGTATTTCTCATTCCAGACACTAGACTTCCAACTATATATACCAAAGAAAGAATAAATATTAACCAAAGAACATAGAACGCAGCCTCTCTTGGATTATTTGGTAGTGTAACAACTGCTGCTGCGATACTCTTCATTTTACTTACCTTTTCCTCGGAATCGGCACGATCTTCTACCTCTTCCTTACTATCTCCCTTTACATTATCAAGGTTTATAACTATACCTTCGTTTATATTAAGTACTTGTGAATCAGCATCTTCTATAATCACACTCTCGCTAGTATCATATAGAATAGCTATTTCTTCATCGGTAAACGGTATGTCCTTACTACAAAAAACCTCGTTTATCTTATTCTTAGTAGTTATATACACATATCCAGTAGGATCTTTGACACCCCATGGAGAAAGAATCTCATCTCTGTATTTTTCTTGAAAATCTTTTACTCCAGATAAAGTTTTCTCATCAAATACTCCAGTTATAGATACATCCAACTTTTCAACACCTTTTAGGTATGCCTGAAGCAGCATCACCTGAGTAGTATCATTTGAACCCCCATAGGAAAGATAGTCCTTAATAAGATATCCACAGCTGTTACCAACGTCCGCCTTAGCAACACTTCCTCCTATAAGGAAGAAAAGAATAATAAAAAATGGAATAATTATTTTTTTCATATTGTTACTCCAGATTATTAATTTGAAAATATATGTCAACATCAATAAATATCTTGTCTTTTATTAAAAAAGTAAAGGACAATTTGTGGCTTTAAATAAGAATATATAATTTGTCTTTTATATATGTCTTTAAAGGACAATTTACTAAATTGTCCTTTATATCTAAAATATCCCTTTAAATATGATATTATTCCATACATTCAAACATATGAATGATAAATTTCTTAAACCATATAATCCACAGGAGACTGAGGATGAAATATACAAAAAATGGCAAGATTCCGGTCTATTTAATCCTGATCAATGTATTCTAAAAGGTTTTACAAAA
>JALEGR010000011.1 GCA_022763265.1 Minisyncoccota bacterium
AAAAAGATATGCATATGTCTTTTTATTACTATTTCTTCTTTGGAAGTTCATCTTCATTTGCAATTAGAACATCCTTATACTCCTCAAGATTTTCTAGGATAATTCCAGTACCACGAGCAACAGCAGTTAAAGGATCGTCTGCTATATAAACTGGAATTTTTAAGTATTCTGTTAGAGCTTCGGCCAAACCTTTTATATTTGCCCCACCACCAACTACATATACTCCGCGATTCATTACATCAGAAAGAATCTCTGGTGGAGTTGTTTCAAGCACATTCTTAATAGTCTCAATCAAACTATCAATTGAACTAGAGATAGCTTCCCGTATATCAGCATCCGTAATAACAACTTCTTGCGGTAGACCAGAGACAAGGCCTCTACCTTTTATAGCAACTTCAACTGGCTTTTCTCCAGGCAATACACTACCAATATTTACTTTGAGATCTTCTGCCGTTTTTTCTCCAACTAACACCTTAAACTCATCCCTTATATATGAAATAATATTTTGGTTGAAAACGTCTCCAGCAATACGAAGATTTTGTGACTGAACTATACCGTTTAAGGAAACTACTGCCACATCAGTTGTACCTCCACCTATATCAACAACCATTGACCCTACCGGATCTTTCACTGGCAACTTGATACCAATAGCTGCTGCCATTGGCTCTTCTACAATATGAACTTCTCTGGCTCCAGCGTTTTTAGCAGCATCCCTAACAGCCCGAATTTCTACATTGGTAATACCAGACGGTACTCCAACAACAACTCTTGGACCCAAGAACTTCTTTGACCCTTCTTGTGCCTTATTTATTAAATATGCCAACATTTCTTCTGTTACTTCAAAATCAGAGATAACACCGTCAACAAGAGGTTTTACTGAAACAATATGTCTTGGAGTTCTACCAAGCATGCTTTTAGCAGCAGTACCAATAGCTACAATGTTTCCAGTCTTTTGATTAAGAGCTACCACAGATGGTTCATTGATAACAATACCTTTACCACGAAGGTAGACGAGCGTATTAGCAGTTCCCAAGTCTATTCCTATATCGTTTGAAAGTGTTGGCTGCCACTCGGCTATTTTCTCTTTTATCTTTTTTATCTTCTTTTCAATTTTTTTATTCATACTATATCTTACTGAATGCCTCCCTTTCGGAAATAATCTTGGCTTTTTCTTCTCCCCTCTTCTTTACTTCAACCTGACCTGCTTCCATTAACTTTGCGGAAAGCACAACTCTCTTTGAAATACCAATAAGGTCAGAGTCAGCAAACTTTTCTCCGGCTGACACATCTCTATCATCCCAAAGAACAGCAAGACCATCCCCCTCAAGAGACTCTTTGAGTTCTTTTGCTTGGTTTATTATCTCTTCATCATCTCCAATAGTTATCAAATGAACATCAAAAGGAGAAATGCTCTCTGGCCAAACCAAACCATTTTCATCTGAAAAGACTTCTGCCACCGTTCCCATGACTCTACCAATACCAATACCATATGATCCCATGACAACTGGTATTTCTTTTCCCTTCTCATCTTTATAAGTAAGTCCAAGAGCTTCTGAGAATTTTGTACCTAAGGTAAAGATATTACCAACTTCAACTGCTTTCTTTTCAACTAAATTATCCTTTACAAGACCAATATCAGAAAGAACCTCATCAGTGTATACCTCCTTGTTTACTGCTATACCCTTTTCTTCATCAAGATAGATGATATCCTCTCCAGCATCTGTAATAGTTTGAAATTCATGAGAATATTTTGAAAAAGTACCTCCTGAAGCAAATGTTGGGTATGTAACATCTCCCAAGCCAAGCCTCTGGAATACTTTTATATACACTTCTTTCATTTTTTCATAGTATTCTTTCTGCTCTTCATCATTCTTACAGAAAGAATACAAATCTTTCATAACAAACTCTCTACCTCTCATTATTCCACTCTTAGCTCTAACTTCATTTCTAAACTTTGTCTGTATTTGGTATGTTCCAAAAGGCAAATCTTTATACGAGGAGATAAAGTTTTTCATTAAAGCAACTAGGGGTTCTTCATGCGTAGTACCAAGACCAAGCTCTGTGTCATTTTTCAATTTTGTCTTGAACCAAATATCTACAACCTCATCATCCCACCTACCAGATTTTTGCCATGACTCTTTGTCCTGAAGAGTTGTAAGAAGAAGCTCCTGGGCTCCAGCATTATTCATCTCTTCTCTGATTATATTTTCAATCTTTCTAAAAACCCTTAGACCTAGTGGTAGGAAAGAATAAACTCCCGCCATTTCTTTATGGATAAAGCCAGCACGAATTAGTAGTTCTGCATTCTTTGAAACCTCATCTTTAGGTCCTTCCTTCCTGGTTTTTGTAAATAGTTTTGATTGAAGCATGTAAATATAGTAGCTGATATGGGGCCTAGTAGCAAATATCTATATAGAATCTACCTTGCTTTTATATAGATGATTGACAAATTATGCGAGTGTGATATAATAATAATAGATCCTTAACAACACTAAACCAATACTCAACAAGGAGAGTCATCGTGTCATACCTTCTTACCCTCGTATCAGGTTCCCTGGTTGGTCTGGCTCTGCGATCCGCAGGCTTAGACAGTCACACATCTGGTCTTATTGCTGTATCCTTAGGCCTTGGCCTACTTTCAATCGTCATGGCAATCCACGAAACAAAGAAATAAGGAGGCTGTCATGCCGTTCGGAAAGACAAGAAGAACAATTGACTGGCGGGAGCTAGTCGACAACTTGCAGTCTGTGGATGAGGAGTCTGTTGGAACACTCGACGCTATGCAAGAACTCGTTCCAATCAGAACATTCAGGACCGAGCTGACCAGGACCGAAAAAATAACCATTCTGGTCAACTGGATAAGCAACTGCTGTACCCAGAAAAGAATTATCTCTCGAGACGAACGAACTTCACTTCAAGAGAAGGTTTAGTTCGTCTCGTAACTGGACACCTTTTCACCCCGCACTTTCGTGCGGGGCTTTTTATTACTTGACAAGTATTTTAATAGTGATATTATTTATTCAGATATCAAAACTTCTTACATAAGGAGAGAACCGTGAGCAAGTGGCAAGTGATCCTGGCAGTATTTTTCGTCTTGTGCGTTGTGGGAAGTGGTATTGCAGGAGTTATGCGAGCAAGGTGGGAAAGAAAAAATTCCGGCCAAGTCAAAATCATCAAGCTACCGGATATACAAATCAACAAGTAACCCCGCCCCAAAGAACCCAATTCTTCGGAGGCGGGTTTCTTTTTACATAAACCCTAAAATATCATTATACGTAACAACAACCATTAAAATCATCAGTATTGCAAAACCTATGAGGTTGGCATACTGAAAGAACTTTATCGGTATAGTCTTCCTAGTTATACCTTCAATAGCAACAAAAAGTAGCCTTCCTCCATCAAGTGCTGGAAAAGGTACTAAGTTTATAATAGCTAAATGTATTGAGATGAGAGCGGTAAAAGTTATCAAATGAACCAACCCCAACCTGCTAGCTTCCCCTACCAAAGAGATGATACCAACTGGACCTGTTACCTCAGAAAAGTTAGCGCTACCAGTAAATGCTCTACCAAAGAACTTACCTAGTTCAACTGTAATTAGCTTTGTTAAAGAATAAGTAGTTTTAAAACCCTCAATAAAAGCTGAGAAGAAAGGAAGTTTCAATATTCCAATGTCATCAACTGAGATACCTATTATTCCATCTTGTGTCTCTATTGTTTTAGTAAACTCTTCTTCTCCCCGTATATATGTAATCTCCACCTCTTCCTCTCCAGAAATACTTTCAATTAAAGACTCTGAACTTTCTGCGAGAATAACATCTCCTTCTTTTATACCAGCCTCCTTCGCAGGATATCCTTCCTCAACAGAAAGAACTGTGACCTGGGGATTTTCTACAGGCCCATATGAGGCTGGAGTTGGCTGGCCCATCATAAAAGAAACTGATATCAACAACCAAGCAAAGAGCATATTACAGAGAACTCCAGCAACTAATACACCTGCCTGAATCCATCTATTTTTTGATACAAAACTTCTCTCTCCCTTTTCTTCTGGATCTTCTCCATATATTTTTACAAAACCGCCAAAAGGAATAATGTTCAGAGAATAGACTGTTTCTCCTTTTTTAAAGGAGACTATTTTAGGAGGAAAGCCTAAGCCAAACTCATCTACCCTAATTCCGAATATTTTAGCAACAACAAAGTGGCCCAGTTCATGAACAAAAACAAGCGAACCTAAAACAATTAAAAAAAGTAGTATTGTCATCCTTGTATCTCTTTCTCCTTTGCCTCTGCCATCTCTTCTAGTTTCTTATTTTCCTCATCAACTATCTTCTGCATCTCTTCCTTCATTCTGAAAGCTTCATCTTCATTTGAAGACTCCTCATCAATACTATGCTTAGTATCATCTCTTTCTTTTCGCAGAGACACTCTTGCTTCTTCTAGTTTAGTTTTGGAAACTTTTATTAATGCATCTCTCCTTTCTGAAGTTAAATCAGGGAATATTACCCTAAGTCCCGCTTCATCAGTATTCACTGAAAGACCAAGATCAGCATCAAGAATAGCTTTCTCAATATCTTTTATCTGAGTCTTATCCCATGGTGCTACTCGAAGTGTTTTAGGATCTTCAATTGAAACACCAGCAACTTGATTTACCTTCATTTTTGATCCGTAACTATCAACTATTACCCCATCTAGGATTGACGGTGTAGCCTTACCGGTTCTAAGTGAAGAATATTCTTTAGAAAGCCAATCTTCTATAGCTTTAAGATCACTTTTAAACTTTGAAAAATCTGTCATATGTCTTAATAATATTATTTTTCAAGTGGTAAAACAAGAGAAAGATGTTCTAGAAGGATTTTTACAGATACTCCTGTAGTCCTAATTTTCTTTTTTACATCATATAAATCAGACAAGAATTCCTTGGGACAATCCTTCTCAAGAGAATCAAGAAAATTATTAATATCTTCTTTATCAGATTCAATCTCTTCTGCTAAGATAAATCTTTCTTTCAGTGTCCCCTTCCAAAACCTTTCACTAAAATCATGGACTCCATCTTTTTTGTAATCTAGGCAAAATGCTCTTGATTTTAGAGTTGGAATTATCATGTCCTGGTTTGGTACAACAAAGAAGATGTGTGTGTCTTTACCAGTATCCTCTGTAACTTTCAGGAGTGCCTGTTGAGCAGATAAAGTTACTTCTTTAGCTGAGATGATTATAAATTGCTGTCCTAAACTTTTTCTTGATTCAATACTTTTGATATCTCTAACGTCCTCAACTGAAAGACTACTTACTTCTAATTTGTATACATCCCCCTCAATAAAACTAGAGAGCTCTTTTAGTATCCCTTCTCTATTTCCTGAAATAATATACGTTTGATGTAGATTATCTTTATCTATTCCTTTCATCTTTTGGAGATAATTGATTTTTTGTATACCTCTAAGTGGTTTAATGCTTCACCAGTTCCCTTAGCTACACAAAATAGTGCATCATCAGCTAGCTTAGCTTTGACACCAGTTCTTCTGAAAACTAACTCTGGCATGTTTCGAAGCTGAGACGAACCGCCAGTCATTGTAATACCAACATCAATAATGTCAGATGACAGTTCCGGTGGAGTATCTTGAAGTACTGTTTTTATAGCTTCAATCATTAAACGAAGCTCTCTCGTAATAGCTTTAACTATTTCATTTGTCTTTATCTCAACCGATCTTGGTAGCCCAGTAACTAAATCTCTACCTTTTATAGTAATTGAGAGTTCTTCCTCAAGTGGAATAGCTGAACCAACCTTTATTTTTATCTCCTCAGCCGTCTTGTCACCAATAGCTAGATTAAAAGTTCTTTTGATGTATTCAGCAATAGCAGCATCAACTTTATTACCAGCTACCTTTACTGAAGTAGAAGCTACAATTCCACCTAGGGATATAACAGCTACATCAGTTGTACCTCCACCTATATCAACTATCATATGACCCCTGGCTTCATGAATTGGGATACCGGCGCCAATAGCAGCTAGGATTGGTTCTTTGATAACGTAAGCATTTTTTGCCCCAGCTTTTACAGCAGCCTCAACCACAGCCCTTCTTTCAGTTGATGACACTCCAGCAGGAACAGAGACTAGAACATCTGGTTTAAATATTGCAAAGCGGCCCAGAGCTTTCCTGATGTAATAACGGAGCATAGCTTCAGTTATACGGTAGTCTGCTATGACTCCATCTTTCATTGGACGATATGCAATAATATTATCTGGAGTCTTTCCAACCATTGTTTTTGCCTCATTTCCAATAGCAAGTATTTCATTATCCTCTTCAGAGACAGCAACCACAGAAGGTTCGTTTAAAACAATCCCCTTTCCAGGTAGAAAGACAAGCGTATTTGCTGTTCCCAAATCTATTCCTATTTTTTGTGAAAATATAGACATTTTATTTTTTAATTCTTTCTATCTTTACTCCTATTTTAGAAAATCTATCCTCAATACTCTCATACCCTCTGTCTATATAATATACGTTATTTATTATTGATTCCCCAGAAGAAACAATAGCAGCTAGAAGTAGTGCCAAACCAGCCCTAATATCGGGCCCATCCACCTCTCTTCCTTTTAGTTTAGTTGGACCTTTTACAGTTGCTCTATGTGCATCCCAGAGTGTAATATTTGCCCCCATGTTTATTAGATCCTCTGTAAAGCTTAACCTACCCTCGAAAATAGTTTCAAAAACCAAACTCTCACCAATAGCTTGAGTCAGATACACTACAGTTGGAGCCTGTAGGTCTGTTGGAAATCCTGGATATTCATGTGTCTTAATATCAAAAGACCTGACCTTGTCCCTACCCCTTACTCTAATAGAGCTTTTTTCTACCTTTATATCAACTCCACTGTCTTTCAAAAGATCGATTAAGATCTCAACATGTTCTGGATTACAGTTTGTAATAGTAAGGTCTTTGGCAGATAGAGCACCTAGTATCAAAAATGATCCGGTCTCTAATCTGTCAGGTATTGTCTTGTATGGTTTAGGAGACAAGAGTCTTCCCCCAGTTCCAACTATTTTCAAAGTTGTAGTTCCAACACCTGATATTTTGGCTCCGCAACCTACTAAATACTCTATTAGAGACGTGACTTCTGGTTCAAGGGCAATATTTTTTAAATAAGTTGTACCTTTTGCCAAAATGGCAGCCATAACAAATGTTTCTGTAGCAGTAACAGATGGTACCTTGAAAAATATTGATGCTCCCTGAAGCCCTTTCCTTGGAGCAGTAATAATGAATTTATTACCTTCTTCTTTTATACTAGCCCCCATTTTTTCAAAACCATTCAAAAAGAGATCAATTGGTCTTTTGCCGATAACGCAACCTCCTGGATATGGGAAAGAAACCTTACCAAATCTTGAAAGTAGTGGGCCAGTTAGAATAACGGAGGCTCTAAACCTTTTTGATATCTCAGGATCCATTTCACTCTTATTTACTAAGTTACCGGAGACTATATACTTCCTTTTGCTTACCCTCTTAACCTCTGCACCAAGCTTTTCAAACATTTCTGACATCCTATAGACATCCTCAATATCAGGAACATTACTTAACTCCAGTGGTTTTTTGAAAATAATAGAAGAAGCCATTACTGGAAGGACTGCATTCTTTGATCCCATAACTGGCAAGATGCCTTTTAGGGTCTTTTTACCAGAAAGTCCCTGTACTTTGAAAGATTCTTTAGACATTGTCTGTATATACTATGGCTTTTTACTATTTAGTGCAATTTGCTATACTTCCCTGGATGAAGAAAATGACAAAAAACCTATACTTCTATGGAGTAATTGCAATAATTATCGTAACCCTTTCTATATTCCTAACTGTACTATTTGATTCCGGATACACAGTAAGTGGTTTTTCTATAAAGAAAGCTGGAACAATTCATTTATCAATAGACCAGGAGAATGCCTGGGTATTTATCGACGAGGAAGCAAAACATACTACTGGAAGCGAGTTTGAGACTATTACTATTCCTGATGCAAGACCTGGACTACGTACTATTACAGTAATAAAAAATGGATATATTCCATGGTCAAAGAAAGTTGATATACCATCAGATGGAGAAGTTTCTATTAGTCCATTTATAGTAAAGACATTTACTAATCCAACTGGAATAAAAATAACTGATCCAGAATACTTCCAGGTTCAGTCATTCCTCGTTGGTTTTAGGAGTAAAGTAAAAACAAATTACTCTACAGAAAAATACAGTGTTTCAGCTGTTGGCAACGGCATAGAGATTAAATGTATAGAAGGTGATTGTTCTTTACCAAGTATAGAGACAGATTCGCCAGTAACAGGAGTGTATCAGTATGACCAGAATGATAATGTTCTTCTATACTCAACAACAAATTCAATATATGTAAGTGAACTAGATGGAGGAGAAAAAAGAATTACCCACATGGTATATGAGGGTAATAATATTACCTTCTATCCTGAAGGAAAGACTCTTTTTGTAAAGGATAAGGCAGATTTGATTAAACTAAGTATATAAGGTATAAAGAAGCTAAAAGTTCTTTACCGGAGACGACAAAAGGAGCATACCATGGCCCACCTAACCACCTGCCTAATATGTGGTGAACCAACTTGTGACATTCGTATATGTAATGAGTGCGGGAAAATTGCTGGCAACATAGTCAGTCAAGACCCTGACCTCAAATCACAAGTTCTTGAGATCAGAAAGAAAACCAATCCGTCAGACAGGCAACAAGTTCTAGTCAGTGGGTTTACACCCCTTGATAAGGCAGAAAAACCTTGATTCCTTAGGCCCGAATTGTTCGGGCTTTTTTCTTACCCTAACACAGGATATGATACAGATATGTACGTAGTCTTGGTCATACCAATATCTAAGGGTACTCGTAAAGATTCCCTATCATATCTTTCAAAAAAAGACTTCTCCCCAGGATCAGTAATTACAGTACCTCTTAGGAAAAAAGAGGTTCAGGCCCTGGTTTTGAAAACAGAGAAAGCTGAGGATTTGAAATCTACACTTAGATCATCTGACTTTACCTTAAGAAAAGTATCTTCCACAATATCTAAAAACCTATTCACCAAGGAATTTATAAGTGCAGTAATGAAAACTGCTGACTATTTTGCTTGTTTCCCAAGTCAGATACTTTCTATAGTCACTAATAATAAGATGCCGGAAGAGAACGTAGAGATTGTCGAAAAGAGGCCAAAAGAGAAAGACTGGTCAGTTCTTCAAGAATCTAATAAAAACAGATTCTCTGAATACAGGAGATTGATAAGAGAAAGTTTTAGTAAGGGAAGTTCTGTATTTTTATGTGTCCCAAGTATGCAAGATGGAGAAAGGTTCTTTGATTATATAAAAAAAGGAATAGAACCATATACTTTCCTACTCCATAGCGGTATAAGTAAAAAGAACGTTACCTCTAGTTGGTCTACTATCTTGAAAGAAGAACACCCAGTACTAATCATTGGTACCTCCTCCTTTCTTTCTGTGCCGAGACAAGACATTGGAAGAATAATACTTGAACATGAAAGCTCAGAAGGATACAGAACTATATCAAGTCCAAAAATAGATATGAGGATATTTGTTGAACATTTGGCAAAAGAAACGAAAGCTGAATTAGTTTTTGGAGACTCATTACTTAGACTATCAACCGTTTGGAGACATCAAAAAGGAGAACTCTTGGAAGCAACTCCAATATCTTTCAGATCCCTAACCTCTGCAAACACTATACTTTTTGATATGACAGAAGAAAATGCACCCCTAATCTTTCACGAGTATCCTGACACATTAGTACGAGGAACAAAGGAGAGTAATCAACATACTTTTGTATTTGCTGGACGAAAAGGCCTTCATCCAATTACCACCTGTGAAGACTGTGGCCACATTGTCACCACAAAGAATGGGTCTTCTCCAATGGTTCTATACGAATCCCCAGAGGGTAACTTCTTTTACTCTCCTCACACAAAAGAAAAAAGGTCTGCTGAAGAAACTTGTATGTACTGTGGTAGTTGGAGACTAAAACCTCTTGGACTTGGGCTTGATTTTATAGAAAAAGAAATAAAAAGAGTTGCACCAGACACTGTGATATTTAAGTTAGATAAAGACAGCGTAAAAACACACAAGAAGGCCTTATCTATTGTAGAGAATTTCTACAACACTCCAGGTTCAGTTCTAATTGGTACTGAGTTGGCACTGTCATATCTATACGAAGACATAGATAATGTCATTATTACAAGCATAGACAGTGCCTTAGCTTTACCAGACTTTCAGATTCAAGAAAAAGTTCTTAGAACACTTTTATCATTTCGAAGTGTTGCTTTTAAAAACTTCATAATCCAAACAAGAAACCCGGATCAAAAAGTATTTGAATATGCACTTAAGGGTAATTCTCTCTCAATGTACAAAAGTGAGCTTGAAGAGAGAAAGAAGTTAAGATTCCCACCAATTTTTACACTTATAAAAATAACCACAAACTCTAAAGAGAAAGGAGAGGAATTAGAGAAATTTCTAGGAATAAAAGCTGATATCTACCCTACACATGCTTCTAAGAAAGTCTTTAACGTTCTATTTAGGACAGATAAATGGCCAGACCCGATTCTAGTTGAAAAGATAAAAAGCTTACCTAGATCTTTTATAGTACAAGTCAGCCCAGAAAATATCCTTTAAATTCATGCTATAATCGAGGACATGCGAGAAATTGTCCAAATTGGAGAAAATGAAATACTTCGTGGAAAAGCCAAAGAAGTACCTATAGATCAAATAAAAACACCTAGAGTACAGGCTGTTTTATCAGATATGAAAAAAGCTCTAGATTCTCAAGATGACGGAGTAGCTATTGCGGCTCCTCAGATAGGTGTTCCTCTTCGAATCTTTATTGTTTCTGGAAAAACATACAACCTTCTACATGATGATGAGAAAGAATATCCTCATGAAGTATATATAAATCCAGAAATAATTAATTCCTCTAGAGAAAAAGAACAAATGGAGGAAGGTTGTCTTTCTGTCAGAGGAAAGTACGGAAAGGTAACGAGGCCTACAAAAACAACTGTGAAAGCTTACAACGAAGAAGGAGAAGAATTTACTCGTGGTGGATCTGGCTTACTTTCCCAAATATTCCAACATGAAACAGATCATTTAGACGGAGTTCTTTTTGTGGACAAGGCTACTGATATTGAAAACTTATGAAAATTGCTTTCTTTGGAACAGACTCATTTGCAAAGATTATCTTGGAGGAGCTCAAGACTGCTTCAATTATTCCTTCTTTAATAGTTACAGTTCCTGATAGGCCAAAAGGAAGAAACCTTATCATGACAGCTCCTGAAGTAGCTGTCTGGGCAAAAGAAAACAATATCGACTATATTCAGCCAGATAAATTATCTTCTGACTTATTCAAAGGAGATTGGGATCTATTCATCGTAGCTTCATATGGAAAAATAATTCCTGGAAGTATTTTAGATATACCAAAACATAAAACTCTTAACGTTCACCCCTCCCTTCTTCCAAAATTACGTGGTGCTTCTCCAATTGAAACATCAATTCTTACAGAAAATGAAACAGGGGTAACTATTATGAGAATAGATGAGGAAATGGATCATGGTCCAATAATAGAACAAGAAATGATAGATATTCCTTGGCCACCATACAAGGATGAGCTGGAAGATCTTTTAGCTCACACCGGAGGAAAACTTCTGGCAGAAACGATACCTTTATGGATAGATGGGAAAATAGAGGAACAAGAACAGAACCACGATCTTGCAACTTACACTAAAAAGATATCCAAAGAAGATGCTTTGTTAGACTTATTTGATTCTCCAGAAAATAACTTAAGAAAAATTAGAGCCTACAATGTTTGGCCTAGAGCTTATTTCATAAAGGATGGAAAAAGAGTAATCATCACTAGAGCAAACCTAAAAGATGGAGAGTTATTAATAGAGAAGGTTATTCCCGAAGGAAAAAAAGAAATGAGCTATGGTGACTTTCTTAAAGGATTACCACTTTAAACCCCTCAGGATATTCTTTATCTTTAACATTCCTCTTCGATTTCTTTTTATAGTCTTCTTCTTATCTCTCTTTACAGTTCTAAATAATTCGTCCTTTGCCTTATCAATAGCAGCATATAGATTAGATTCCTCTTCTTCTGTTCTGTAGAACTTCCCTGCTATGTGTAGATTAAACTCTGCCCTGTAGATATCCCCATGTTTATGATGTCTTGTTGTTTTTCCAACCTCTACATCACAGGATACTCCACCTTGATTATTATCAATTAATTTATCCTCAATATGAGATAATTTCTTTTCAACATACTCTTTCAGAGTAGGTGCTAAATCTATATTTGTTGCTTTTATATTTATATTCATATTCTTATATATTAATTGATAACATTTTTGATCTACCCCTATGACCAGAGATGACCTTAACTTTCTTTTCTGACACACCAAAAAAGTGGGCCATGACTTTCATTACTCTGTCATTGGCCATATTCTGTTTTGCTTCTTCTTTGATAGCCATAGTAAATCGATTCTCCCCCACTATTTCGAATTTCTCCTTCTTGGCTTTCGGAGTAACCTGTACTTTTACATACATTATATCTTCATATTGCACCCTAAAATAGACAAAGTCAATCTTTGATTATCTATAATATTCTGGTACTATATTTCTTGTTCTTTGTACAAAAGAATATATTCCCCTGTAGCTCAGTTGGTAGAGCGATCGACTGTGAATTTACGCAGCTTAACAAAGTAATTTGTTTCGAAAACAAGGTGAATTGCTGGAAACCCTAACGTACAGCCGAGGGCAATCAGCAGCCAAGCCACATTGTGTGGAAGGTTCAGAGACTATCCCTTTCGGGAGTAGCTTTAATTAGCGAAGCGCCTTGCATCCTTTTGGATGATGATATAGTCCATGCCTTTAAGAGATTTAAGGATAAATGTAATCGATTGGTCGCAGGTTCGAGTCCTGCCGGGGGAGCAAACTAGGACTATCAGCTAGTTCTAACACCAAATTGAATGGAGAAGCCATTGAAAACTCTAGGTTTTTTCCATCTACAACAGGGTTCTGAAGTAAGAATTTCAAAAATGCTCTTTTTTGCATTGGTTCAGAACAATTCTCAAATATGCTTCTGGCTCTTCTTGCTACAGATATGACCGTAGATACTGTTGTTTGGTATTCGTAATCAGCTTCTCTGTGAACAGAAAGCTCTGCTTCCAAGGTCTGTAATTTGTCTGCATACTCTTGATGTTTTTTGTCATATATATCCTTAGTAATACTCTCACTAGCCAACATATCAATAAGATTATCGTCCATTTTCTTTATCTTGTCATATTCACTTCTAAGACGACTGATTTGCTGTTGATGGTATTCAACTTCAGCTTCAGTATTTTTCCTCAACTCATCTACTAAGTCATTTTGGACATCTTCAGTAATAGTTCCAAACTTATCCAATATTTTATAGATTGGTTCCAGAAGTATTTTTTCGTTTACATACTCCCTTTTACAAATACCTTTAGCGTTGGTACAAGAACCTATAATGTAAACCTTTCCACTAGGCTTATTCTTTGTCTCAAACGATATAGCACAGCCACAATTCTTACATTTTAGTAATCCGTCCCCTAAGATATAATCTATCTTAGAACTTGCCTTGGTGGGCGTTTTTTGGCGTTTTAAGCGTATTTCTTGGCACCTATCGAATAATTCTCTACTGATTAAACGAGGGTATTTGTGGGTATATGAACCATACTTTTTAGATACAGCAGTTCCACAATAAAACAGGTCCTTCAATATATTTTCAATAATGCTTCTTGATGGTGCTCTTCCTTTAAGAGTGGTAAGACCTTCTTTAATTATTGCATCTCTAAGTGTTGTATATGAATAGTTTCCAGTCGAGTATAACTCAAACAACTTTTGTATCAAATGACCCCTTTCTGGATCTATGATTATGTCTTTTCTTAATCTCTTGCCCTCATCAAGCGGAACATTCAAATATCCAAGACGAACTGCTCCAGTCCACTCTCCATTTCTTCTCTTCTTTTCAAATGCTCTTTTTACGTTATCTCCGATTGCATCAGAATAATACTTAGCTAATCCTAAACTCATTCCAAACTGAAACTTTTCAACCGCTGACATTTGATTGTTTATAATCTGGTTATCAGATACAAAGTGCAACTCAATCTGGTCTGCTACAGCCATTTCATACAATGTTCCGACTCTTTTATCGAATACACTTCTTGAAAGCCTGTCTACCTTATCAAAACAAACCGCTATCTTTTCTTTTTTAGCTACTTCTTGAACATACTCTAGCAACTTATCAAACTCATCTCTTTTAGTTTTATAAGCACTTTCAGAAAAACTAAACTCCTTGATGACATCAATTTTCTTTCTATCACAATATTCTTTTACCCTAAATAGCTGTGCTTCAGGAGAATTCTCTTTTTGCTCATCAGTTGATACTCTTGCTACATTTACTGCTTTCATTTGTTTTTTGTTGGGAATAACTTCCCTAGTACTATGTAGTAGAAAATACGTCTAGCCAACTCAAATAAAAGTACGACCACAATATTGGCGAGTAATATCCATAATACATTCCAGTATGAGAATGCGGGGTTAATTTTGAATATTTCGTAATCCCAGTCTAACAATGGAGATTTGTCTAAGTCACTATATTTTTTATCGATCTCAAGAAACTTATTACCATCATCTTCTGAAAACTCAAATGACTGATCACCAATAGCATTTCGGTCATTTCGTATCTCTATTGCTTTTTGTAGAACGAATACATCACTACTTGGGTGAATTTCTTTTCCTATGCACTTAGAGATAATCTTTCTTATGTTGTAATCATTGTAATTTAAGAAAAAAAGTTTATAAGAAAATTTTCCTTCTATAAAATCCCCGTTATCTAAATAAATCTCAGCATCAGTGGCACTAAACGTTCCGCTTCCATAATTACATTCAATTACTGTTCTGTCTTGACTAACCTGTTTGATACCAAGCTCTGCAAATAAAAAAATATTGTATCCAGCCAAGACACCTATAAATGAAATCAGGTAGACAACTTTTAAGGTTCTATACCAAATTTTTTCATTTAATTCTTTTATACTCTTTATCATATTATTGTGATTCTAATTACTAAAAATATCTGGGTTATCTTGAATAATCTTGTCAAAAAACTCTTCTGTTTCTCTTGCATCTTTAGCTTTTTGGGCCTCCGTCCTATCATCATAATGAGCATTTACATCTTCGTATAATTTCATATCTTCTTCACTATCTAGTAAAGACATAAACTCTTCTGGGCTCAAATTATCAAAGCATTCTTTGGTTCTTCTATTTATCCTGACCTCATCACTAAGAGCAACACACTCTGCTATCGTAGTTTCTTTATTAGAAGTTATATAACTCTTACTATTATCGCTAGAGTACAAGGTGAGAATAAAAACTATTATGACAAAAGTTGCAATAACTATTGTATTTATTTTATTGAATTTAAATTTTTCCATAAGTTATTTTATCTTTGTTCTATTAAGAAAATTGATAAATTCTTTCTTCTCAATCCTAAACTCCTTTCCAATCTTGTATGCCTTTAATTTACCAGCTTTGATATAGCGATAAATTGTCATTATGTTTACATCCAGCTTATCAGCTAAATCTTTAGCCTTATAATATTCTTTTTCCTTCATATTTATTACATTAATTATACTTGACAATGGT
>JALEGR010000012.1 GCA_022763265.1 Minisyncoccota bacterium
CCCTGCGAACTTCTTACGGATGTATTTTCCCTTATACTCATGGACGCATAGAAGAAAGACACATATGTTCACATCAATGAGCATTGGCATAGTGGCCATGGACGGATCGATCATGAAATCTGATGGCAGAATAAGTATGGGAAAAATGAACTCTCCCACGATACTTACTACCAGAAGTAAGGACGTGGTCTTGAACGGACCCCACTTCTTGAACGTTGGAAAAAGCATGTTTATGCTCCTTATGTGGGTTGATCTTGTACGATTTTGGACTCTAAAAATAGATTAACATAAATAATTAAATATGTCAATATGGCTATTTGTATAAATCACTATGAGAACCTATATCAATTAGTATTGCTACCTCTCTGTATGACATGTCGAAAACTACTCTTATATCGCCAGAAACACTGAAGCTCCAAAGGTCTTTAAGTTTGCCAGATAACTTATGGGTCCTCAGGAAAGGATCATGTACATCATTCATAAATATGGTTAGTCTTCTAGCCAACTCTTTTTGTATCTTTTTAGGAAGATTCTTAACCTTCTTATCAAACTTCTTGGTAGTAGTAACTCTCATTTATATACCAAGATGTTTTATCAAATCAGTACTTTTATCAAACGGACCAGAAGTCTTACCAAGTTCGTATTCTTTTCTAGCCTCTATCACGACATCTTCCAGTTGTGAGGTCATTATTGGATTAGAAGATAGTTCTAACTCACCACTTCTAGCAAACTGCTTCAACGTGGCATTAACTACTGAACTCAAAGAGAGGCCTAGATCCTTTGCCCTCTTGTTTGCCTCTTCTTTTACATCTTTATCTATCTTTATATTTACTTGGGTTTTCATATACCATAAGTATATATTTATGGTATATTTAGTCAAGTGTCTATTATACAGAATCAAGGGAGGTTTTGTGTAGATACAAGGCTCCTTACCTCTTTTTGCAACTTAAAAGTATTTCCGTGACTAAGAAGTCCTAGGTATGATTGCATAACTTCGTCTTTTACATATGGTTTTGTAATATTTTTTAACATCCTGCGCTTAGTAGATGTTCTAAGGACACAATGGTCTGGAAAATGTACCCAACCTAAGAAGTCTATGCCAGAAGCCATTGTGTTAATTGATATTTTGTTGGGATGAATTGATAGCTTAAGAGTGCTGTTTAAAAAACTTTCAATAATAGGAAAAATCTCCTCTAGATATCCACGGTCGGGTGACAAAACTACAAAATCATCTGCATATCTAATATAATATTTAATCCTTAATTCGTGTTTAACAAAATGATCAAACTCATTTATATAGATGTTTACCAAAAGCTGAGATGTAAGATTACCAAGTGGTAAACCTTTATTTGAACATTTATGAAAACTTTCAATTATTTTTTCTAAAAGCTTAACTACTTTCTCATCACTTATATTTTTATTAAGTATAGAAATAAGTATTTCATGATCAATACTATCAAAGAACTTTTTTATATCACACTTTAAAACCCAACAGGTACGGATATTATTTAGGCTAGCTTTCTTGCTAAAAATCTCGAATCTTTTTATAGCCTTGTGTGTTCCCTTATTTATCCTGCAAGAATATGAGTCAGAAATAAATTTTTTATCGAATTCAGGATATAGAATTCTATGTATAGCATGATGTAGCAATCTATCACGAATGCTCGCCTTATGAATATGTCTCGGCTTTGGATAATTTACCCGAAATGATACATAAGATCCATGATTATATTTTCCTTTTATAAGATCATTATGAAGTTCAACTAGATTTTCCATGAGATCTAGTTCAAACATTTGGACATCTTTCCTCTTACGTTTTCCTTTTACAAACTCTTGCCAAGACTTGATAAGGTTATCTAGGGAAATAATGTTATTGTAAGAGACATGAATCAAGATAGAACAAATATTACCCCCCCCGAGATTTTAATCAAGAAAAGTTAGTACCCGTTGTAAGTAAAACCAAAGAAACATACAAGACGTGGTAACGATTACTCCCACATATATCAAAAACTCACCGGCTAACAATTTGTGCTCGCATTGACTCTCTTTTTCTAGATATTCTTGAGTCTACATATGCCACAATCTTTGCCAAAACAGACAAAAAGATTCTATTGCTAGACTCTTCTTTATTAAAAGTAGATCAAATAAAATTCCTACTTCTTATTGCTTTTGAATTAGATATCATGTCTCAAAAAGAATACCTAAAAATATCTGAACCCCTTGTAGATACAAGTAAAATGCTCACCGCTTGGTATAAATATATTCAAAAGAAAACTCCTACCAAAATTTAGTAGGAGAAAGAAAAGAGTTTCGAGCAAATACACGGTTCTCACAATTCCACCGATTGGCATTGTCGAACGAGTTGGCATAGATATTCCAACTCCGATCATTGCGGTTCACGTTGACGACCGAGAAACTTTGTATGTCATACCATCCAAAACACCATCTATTGAGGTTCTTTTTGAAACTTCTCTAGATTGAATCTAACTCGGAAGCATATCTTCCATGGTACAACATACCAACCATATTCTTTTTGAAAGACTTTAAAGTCTCAAACATCGCCATCCTAAGATTTCTCCGAGAATGCCAGCGTTGTTCATATACAAAATACCCCGCACTGTTCGCTTACGCAAACAGATGCGGGGTATAAGGATCAAAGGAACACAAGGTTCCAAGGATCCTAGTTGCGGAAAAAGACACGGCCCCCACGAAACCACTGATTGGCAAGACCGAACGAGTTGACGAAGACACCCCAGCTCCGATCAGAGCGGTACACGTTGACAACCGAGACACTACCTTCACGGTTTTTTGTGAAGAAGAGGTTGGCGTAGCTGTTGGTGTTGAGGCCAACATCTTCACCGGATTCCTGTCTTTCGATCAGACCTTCGATTTCGGGAAGGGTGTGGGTATGGCCAGCTTTGATGAGCATCTTCTGGAGGGTGACTTCGTCTTCCTCTTTGGTGTTGAGGATACTCTGTGCTATTTCCTTGAAGGTCATCTCTTTTTCGAGCTGGTGGGCTGTAGACTCCCCGGATTTGGTAGCCTTTTGGTCTTCCGGAAGCAAGTTGTCGATGTCGGCGTCACGGAAGTAGTATCGTGAGCCTTGGAAGCAGTCTGAGGTCTTCTTGCCCGAGGTTGGATTCAGAGTGACGGTGGTAAGGGGTTTGAGGAAACTCACCAACGTAACCGTGACTTCCACGGTACCCGAGAGGATCTGGCGAGCGACGTTTTCACCACCAAGTTTGTTGAAGATCGCCTCAATCTGTCCGAGAGTGAAAGTACGATACTTCATGACAATTCTCCTTTGGCTGTTTACCAAATGACTTCTTGCTATCCGCAAGTTGAGGAGCCTGACCTACATTGGTCATAGCTATAAAGACTCTGTTAGAAGTACTTATAGCTATGACCAAATTGCAACTATGTGAAAGAACTTTACTATATATAGTATATCATACTTGTACAGAAAGTCAAGTTCTTTACTTCTCCTTATGAGCAATTTTTTCAGCCACATTAGGTGGAACAACTGCATAGTGATCAAACTCCATAGATGCACTAGCTCTACCTGCTGACATTGATCTAAGCGTAGTAATGTATCCAAACATTTCAGATAGTGGAACATGTGCCTTAATAGCCTGGTTCATTCCTCTCTCCTCCATTCCTTGAATCTGTCCACGCTTTCCATTCAAGTCTCCAGTAATGTCACCCATGAACTCTTCTGGTGTCACAACTTCTAGTTTCATAATGGGCTCTAGAATAACTGGGTCTGCAAGCTTTGCTGCTTTTTGGAATGCTTGAGATGCCGCAATTCTGTAAGCTACTTCAGATGAGTCAACTTCGTGATGTGATCCAAATGTAAGTTCACAAGAAATGTTTGTCATCTTGTATCCTGCAACAATACCCCTATCCATTCCCTCTTTAATACCTTTCTCAACTGCCGGAATAAATTCAGCAGGAATAATTCCTCCCTTAATTGAGTCAATAAATTCAAATCCTTCTGATCTTTTAACATTCTTTGGAAGCTTATCTTTCTCTGCCGCTTCATTGTAATCAGACTGATCAATTGGCTTGATTGTAATCTTTACATGACCATACTGTCCTTTACCTCCAGACTGTTTAATGTATTTCTCTTCAGCTTCAGCCTCTCTCCTAATGGTCTCCATATATGCAACCTGTGGATTACCTATGTTTGCTTCAACATCAAATTCTCTTTTCATTCGATCAACCATAACTTCAAGATGAAGCTCTCCCATACCCATGATAACAGTCTCTCCTGTATCTGGATCAGATTTTACTCTAAATGTTGGATCTTCATCTGAAAGTCTCTTTAGGGCCATACCAAGTTTTTCCTGATCAGCCTTTGTCTTTGGTTCGATGCGAAGAGAAATAACAGGTTCCGCAAACTCAATCTTATCCAAAATAACTGGGTTCTCCTCATCACAAAGTGTGTGTCCCGTAACAGTCTCCTTTAGTCCAACAGCTGCTGCAATTTCTCCAGCGTATACTGTCTTTACTTCTTCTCGAGTATTAGCATGCATTTTAAGGATTCTTCCAATTCTCTCTTTATTTCCTGTAACTGAGTTATATACATATGACCCAGCTGAAACTGTTCCTGAGTAGACTCGGAAGAATGTAAGCTGTCCGACAAAAGGGTCAGTCTGTAGTTTGAAGGCAAGTGCAGCAAAAGACTCTTCATCTGACGACTTTCTCTCCACCTTATCTCCTGAATCAGGATCAGTTCCTTTTATGGCAGGAACATCAATAGGTGCTGGGAGATACTCAACGACTGCATCAAGTACCAACTGTACTCCCTTATTCTTCAGTGCTGATCCAGTAAATACTGGGATTACATCACCTGCAATAACAGCTTTTCGTAGAATCTTCTTTAGGTCTTCAATTGGAACTTCTTCTCCGTTAAGATACTTTTCCATAGAAGCCTCATCATTTTCAACGATCTTCTCAACAAGTTCATCTCTGTATTTTTCTGCATCTGCTTTCAAATTATCAGGAATGTCTTTTTCTACCACAGTATTACCCATTTCTCCTTCGAAGTAGTATGCCTTCATCTTTAGAAGATCAACAACCCCTTCATGCTTATCCTCTTCCCCAATTGGAATCTGTGCCCTAATAGCATTTGGTGTAAGCCTATCTAGAATTGATTTATATGATCTTTCAAATGAAGCCCCAGTTCTATCTAGTTTATTAATGAAACAAATTCTTGGAACATGATACTTATCAGCTTGTCTCCAAACAGTCTCTGATTGTGGCTCAACACCAGCAACTCCATCAAAAACAACAACACCTCCATCAAGAACCTTTAGAGATCTTTCAACTTCAACAGTAAAGTCTACGTGACCAGGAGTGTCAATGATATTGAAACGTAGTTTCTTGTCAGTATCGTTTATGTCTTCATATGTTGGAGTCCAAAAACATGTTGTTGCAGCTGAGGTGATAGTGATACCTCTTTCTTTTTCCTGCTCCATCCAGTCCATAATAGCTTCTCCCTCATGAACCTCTCCAATCTTATGTGAAATTCCAGTATAAAAAAGAATGCGCTCGGTCACAGTTGTTTTACCAGCATCAATGTGGGCAATAATTCCAATATTTCTTACTTTCTCTAGTGGATAGTCTCTTGCCATAGGATATTATTCTACCATGCAAAGTGAGCAAATGCCTTGTTTGCCTCTGCCATCTTGTGAGTATTTTCTCTCTTCTTCACAGCCTCACCCTCATTCTTACTTGCCAAAACAATTTCCTCTGCAAGCTTTACATACATTGGTCTACCTTTTCCAGACTTTGCAGCATCAATTATCCAAGTCATTGCCAAGAATTGCCTTCTTTCTGGCCTCACTTCTCTTGGGACTTGATAGTTAGCACCTCCCACTCTTCTTGATCTAACTTCCATTTGTGGACCAGCATTTGATAGTGCTAAGTCAAAAATTTCCATTGGATCCTCTGTTTTTGTGTCTTTTGCTACTTTATCTAGAGCCCTGTACACAACATTTATAGCCGTATCTTTCTTCCCATGCAACATTACATGGTTAATGAATTTAGAAAGCTTTTCTGACCCATACTTCCTATCTTTTCCTACAATATTCCTATTTCTTACTGGTCTTCTCATAGACTATCCTTTCTTTTGTCTTTTAGCTCCATATCTTGATCTACCTCTGTTTCTTCCGTCAACTCCTGTAGCATCAAGCTTACCCCTGACAACAGTATATCTAACACCAATATCTTTTACTCTACCACCTCGAAGAAGAACAACTGAGTGTTCCTGAAGGGTGTGTCCCACTCCTGGGATATATGCAGTCACTTCCATACCATTAGTTAGCCTTACTCTAGCAATCTTTCTAATAGCTGAGTTAGGTTTCTTTGGGGTCTTTGTAGTTACTTTTGTACAAACTCCTCTTTTGAATGGTGAGTTGTAGTCAGTTGGACGATTCTTTAGTGTATTAAATCCACGACCAAGAGCCACGGTCTTTACTTTCCGTGTCTTCTTGTTTCTTCCTTTTCTAACCAACTGATTAATGGTTGCCATATAAAATTAAAACGCACATGTGCGTAGGGGATACTTTATACTAATAGTCTCTATATTGCAAGTATCACCCTTTTGTGTATTCTGTAGAAAGAAGCCGAAAGGAACTAGTCATGGAAAATGACACAACCATCGTTCTGTCCAATATCATTTTCGAGATGAGTCCTGAGTTAGAGACAGAGTACCCCAACGGATTACCTGAGGATGTCCCTCTGGTAGAACTTGGAATCGGAGGGTACCCGATTGGTCTTGGGGAGCTTATTGACCTCAAGGAGAAAATCGAAAAAAGGTTTGAAATTTATTTCTCGGATGACGAGATTCCTGACTATTTTGAGTCACAAGAAGTTACCCTAAGTCAAATCATTGCTGCTGTTGATGAGAAAAGAAAAACTCCTGCCTAAAGGCAAGGCGCACACATGTGCGCCTTTTTTGATATACTAGAATTAGAAACAAAAGAAGAATAGTTATGTCAAATCAAAACAATAGCCTGCCTAACGACCCCTTCTTCAGGGGATTACTGGAGAAATATGGGGATGAACTCGATTTCGACCTCGACGAGACCAATTTCCCAGAAACACATCCTAAGCACGACGATCCGGAATGGGAAAAACAACTGAGAAACATGCATCGACAGATAAGGGAAGCAGAAAGAGTTACTGCCGAAGACCTTGGTATGACCATTAACTACTAATCCATTTGCACGAGACCGAGATCTCGTGCTTTTTTCTTAAAAAACAAACCTAAACCCAGTTAAAATTGAGTATGTCCCATAAACAAGTGGGATAAACCACTGCCAAAGGAAAAGGATAAAGATAACAAGAGATATAAATGCATATCTTTCTAGAAATAATCGTATTGCATTAAACCTGCCCGGAAGTATTGTAAATAGCACCTTAGAACCATCAAGAGGAGGTAGGGGTATAAGATTAAAGTAGGCAAGTATAATGTTAATCATTATTGTAAAAGAAATAATATCGAAAGCTGCCACGGATAAATCAAATGATCTTAATAAAATAGAGAAAAAGACCGCAATAAAGACATTTGTTAGTGGTCCACAGAAAGCAACTATTCCATCTCCCCATTTATGAAACTTCTTGAAATTATATGGATTATATTGAACCGGTTTGGCCCAACCAATGATAAAGTTACCTAGAATATAAGCTAATACCGGAACAATAAATGAGCCGACTAGATCTAGATGCTTTAATGGATTTAGTGTAAGTCTTCCTTGCAACTTTGCTGTTGGATCTCCTAGCCACAGAGCAGCGTAACCATGAGCTACTTCATGGATAACAACAGACATAAGAAGAATGGCAATAATAAAGATAAATTCCATTTTTAATATAATAACATGCTTGCATTATTTTCCATTATCCATTAGAGTAGTCCTTACTACATATGGCAAGGAGTTGTGTAATTACAGGTAAAAATTCTAAAGTTGGAGGCGGGTACTCAAATCGTACGCGTGCAACGCAATTTAACCCTGTCGGAAAAAGGAGAAGGAAAGCCAATCTACATAAGAAGAAAATCTATGTTCCTGAACTAAAGAAGTATGTCACAGTAACAATATCTACTAAAGGTCTGAAAACAATAAATAAGAATGGACCTTACAAGGCACTCAAGAAAGCAGGAGTAGTCAAATAGAAAAACCGCACGAGTCGTGCGGTTTTTGGTTCAAACCTCTTTGATACCAAGAACAAAATACTCCCCCTTCCATTCACCCATGGAAGATTTGATGTGGAGCCTACCATCTCTGTAATATGCAAAGTAGGTATTGTTGTCATTAACCTTCTTCTTTGCACCGACAGAGCCCGTAGAAACAACAGTCATACCATTAAGCTCCTCGACTCGAACAAAAGCCATGAGTTCAACCAACGTTGCACGCCTGAAACCCTCTTTCTTCATTTTAGGCTCAAGAAAACTTGGACGGTTGTCGACACACGGGAAAACTTTACCCAGCAAATCAGATATCCCCCACTGCTCAGGGCCAATCCACTTAAGACCGGTAACAACACCCTCCCAAAGATCTTTAGCAGACTCACTCAAGCCTTCACCATAGGTAACCGAGAAAGGTACTGCATCTGGTGACAATCCGAGGATTCTGCGAAATTTGTTGACCGGCACATCTTTTACCGTTCCTGCAGTATGTGCATCAAGTAATGCCTGTAAGTGCGGTCCCAAATCATTCATAACTCCAACCATCTCAGTAAGAGTTCCCTGATTTAAATAAGCCTGTGCCATGTCATTCTCCTTAAAGTACGTGATCTTTTAAACATACTGTATTAGAGAGTAATTAATGTCAATAAAAAAACCGACGTCGTCATCCTCTTGGCGTTAAATGCTTTCGCACTTAAACACTTTGAGAAAAAACTTCGTCGGTGTGTTACTGTTCTGTTCTAGGTTATTGTCTCAGTTACAAATCAAGCCGTGGCTTCAGCGGGCTCTTGCTTGGACTCGGTCGGTGCCATCATCCAGGTACCACCGATTTGGCCAGCGCGGATTTTTTCGTAGCAGGTGATAACGGACTGGAGGTTAGTGCCCTTGATGTCGATGTAGACCCTGTAGACATCCTTAGCGCCACTGGCTACGTCAATACTCCATTCGGAGTTGCCAAAGGCTCCGTGACCAGCGCGAATGTGTCTGTTTTTTGAAAACGGAATGGAGGTGTGGAGAGTAATCCGCACGGGTTTGAGACCTTGGGCAAGAGCGGGCAACTCAGAAAACGGGGTCTTAAGACTGCAATAAGCAACATCATCACCCTTTTCAAGAACAAAGAACGGTCCCCAAGAGCCATACCTCCATGGATCGTCACCGATATCGGGGGAAAACATAGGAATGTTCCCTTTCTCCAGCCTCCTATGAACAGAGGCTTTTCTGAAGTAAACATTAATCTTCATCTTCTTAACCTTCTTTCTGTGTTTGTTGTTGCAGTTGTTGTGTTTCGGAACAGAACCTGAGACGGTAAACCTATCAAAGAACAGTCTTTACATTATACATAAATATATGTATTTGTCAATCTACCCAGACATCTATTCCATTAGAGAAAATAGTAATAGTTCCTAGGTCAGCAGTAGACAATATATTTATACTTTTACTCTCCAAAAGATCGGTCACTACTTTGTGCGGATGTCCGTGTGAATTACCCTTACCGGCTAATATAACCGCATACTCTGGTATAACCTTTTCTAGAAAAACTTCTGATGTAGAAGTTTTTGAGCCATGATGACCAACTTTTAGAACATCACTTTCTAAATATCCATCAATTTCTACTAAATACTCTTCTACTCCGACAGTAGAATCCCCCATAAGAAGAAACGATGTGTCCTTGTATATAACTTTCACAATGACAGACCCAGAGTTACTATCAATTACATAGTCCTTTAGTGGGAAAAGAACATCAACGAAAACACCCTCCCCTAGATCAATTAGCATTCCTCTTTCTGGAACAATTTCTGTAGCCCCTTCTTCTAAAATACGTCTGTTAAACAACCCAAATACAGAACTATTTGAACTTGCTAATGTCTTTAGTACATATGAAACATCAAACCTTTCTAGTATATATGGAAAACCACCAATATGATCTGCGTCTGGATGGGTTGCAAGTATCGCATCAATATCTCTATCAAAAAAAGACATCTCTTTACCAATAGATCTCAGTACTTTCTTGTCTCTACCAGCATCTATAAGTAATTTCTTACCTGATGGAGAGGTAACTAGTATAGAATCCCCTTGTCCAACATCTAAAAAATCAATTCTTAGATAACCACTGTCAAAATCCAAAGTGGAGTAAAGAAAAATAGATGAAAGAATGACAATCATTATAGCAAAATAAGGTTTCCACATTAGTTCATGATAGTATAAAAGTATTGAAAGTATAAACAAAGCCATATGTACAAGGAACAAACATTTAATATCCCAGAACTAAAAGGAATTTCTTCAAAAACCATAGAGGAGCATCTGAAGCTCTACTCTGGTTATGTAAAAAACACCAACAATATTCTAGAAAAAATAAAAGAAGACCTAGACGACTATACCAAAGCAGAACTACAGAGAAGACTTGGGTTCGAATTTGATGGTATGAGAAACCATGAATACTATTTTTCACTTCTTGAAGGAGGTCACAAGGAAATATCTGATGGAAAGTTAAAGAAAGCTATAGAAGAAAGATGGGGATCATATGATAACTGGCTCTCAGAGTTCAAAAGTATCGCTAAAACTCGTGGGGTTGGATGGGCTATTCTTTACCATGACCTGAAAACTGGAAACTTACTAAACGCTTGGATTGATGAGCAGCATTTAGGACATTTGGTTAGCTGCCAGCCCATAATTGCTCTTGATATGTGGGAGCATTCATTTGTAGCAGACTACCAACCTTCAGGAAAAGGAGACTACGTTGAAGATTTCTTCTCAAACATAAACTTTGAGGTAGCAGAAAACCTCTTTGAGAAAGTAACATAAGCTATTCCAAGATATAAAAGAATAATTAACCATATTGGGAAAGTTGGTATATTTATACTTGCAGCAGGTACTTTCGATAGAACCTCTGCTATCCATAACTCATATGAAAGCAAGACATAGGCCGGAAAAGCAATTACCTTTACAGAAAAGACACCGGCAATAAATGAAAACAGCATAGCAAGTGGTACTGTCGGCAATACTAATATATTAGAGAGAAATGAAACAACAGAGAAGTTACCTATGGTATAAGCAATCCAAGGAAGGACATATAATTGTGCTGCAAATGTAGTAGCCACAATCTCTCTGAGACCTAACTTCTCTGGTACAAAAGAAAACATTCTCTCTGCCCTTGGGACA
>JALEGR010000013.1 GCA_022763265.1 Minisyncoccota bacterium
ACAACCCCTGTTAGATTATTCATCTGTTCGAGAAGAATAGAAAAGCTATCTTTATTTCCTCTTTTAGAAAATAGTAGATAAGCAAAAACTACATTTATGACAACTAAAATTAGTAGTAATATTGGTGTTAATATATCCATATTTTGATATTATATCAGATACTATGAAGCACAAAGAAATACAAAAAGAAATGCAGGGAGCACTGAAATCCAAAGAAGAAGTAAAACTTTCTGTACTACGCTGCCTACTGTCAGCCTTTACTAATGAATTGGTAGCAAAAGGAAAAAAACCACAAGATATTCTTGAAAATGAAGAAGTCCTAAAGGTTATACAAAAAGAAGCAAATAAGAGAAAAGATTCTATTGAGCAGTTCACTAAAGGAAATAGACCAGAATTAGCAGATTTAGAGAAAAAAGAACTAGAGATACTAGAGAAATATCTTCCAGAGCAGATGTCTGACGAGGAGATAAAATCTGTTGTAGAGAATAAAAAAGCTGAGCTTGGTATTGAGGACAAGTCAAAAATGGGGATTCTAATTGGTGCGGTTATGAAAGAAGTCCAAGGAAGAGCAGATGGATCCAAAGTAAAGAGTGTAGTTGAGAGCTTGCTAAATTAACAAACTATAGTATAATATTTGAGGAACTGTACAAACAATCTTTCATGGAAGGAGCTTTGCTTTGTCAAACAGATTGAAGAAACTTCGAAGGTCAGCCTTGGAACGTCCACGACACATGTCTGAAGAGCACCGGGAAATGCTCAGGAATGCCCGTATCATCGAATTCTATAGGGAAGAAGATGGTACTGACCTCTATAGGATCAGAACCTATGAGGGTGATTTCGTAACAGAGACGATCATTGATGGAGAGATCGTCCTCGAAAAAGATGAAAATCAAGCTGCTGCCTGAAGAAAGCTCAAAACTCCCGTCACTTATCTGGCGGGTTTTTTATTACAAATCTATTTTTCTTTAATGCCCACTTACCAGAGTAATCGACACCTATTCTTGGAGTCCTTGTATACTTAACCCTCTCTCCATCTTCTATCCAAAGATTACTATTTTTACCAACCTTCTTTCTGTTAAATGTCTTGTCAATTTTTAAGTCTCTGGTTAATCTTCCTGGACCTTCGATATCCTTAGTCGACCTAATTAATATAGCGGAAGGATAATCTTTCTCTCCTGTTACTATATTCAACATACACCACATTCCATACACAAGATATACGTACCAAATACCACCTTCCTCGTACATTACTTCATTCCTAGAAGTTTTTCCTTTTGAAGCATGTGATGCTAAGTCCTCTTCCCCATCATATACCTCCACTTCTGTTATTATTGATCTGATAATTTTTCCATTTGGCAACTTTCTTATCAAATACTTACCAAGTAGTTCAGGTGCAACATCAATACCTTTTCTTTTGAAAAAAGACTTATCCATACACATATACTATACAAGAGATTGAAAAAAACTCTTTTTTTATGTATTCTTTCTCTCATTGGCCCTATCGTCTAACGGTTAGGACGTAAGCTTCTCAAGCTTAAAATCCGGGTTCGATTCCCGGTAGGGTCACTGCAACTTTTATCTATATTATTCAAGGTATTTTTATATACCCCACAGATTGTTCCGAACAATAAGATTGACAGGTTGGTATAATATATGATATAATTAAAATTGGACCAAAGATGTTCCTTGAAATCCTTAAACCACTTGTAGTGGTAACCCAATCTTTGTCTATCAGACAGAGATAAGTCGACCATCGGTCGAAGAAAGGCTATTGTTATGTCGAAGTATGGACATCGTCCCATGAACTGGTTTGAAGCCATCGTTAACAAAATGGGTGGCGAGAAAGAAGCAGAGAGGTTCCTCCGTGGAGAGACAGCGTTGTTTAATCAGCATGAATTACGTGAGGATGAGTCCTCAGGCATTCTACACTTTTCTGTACGTTCAACTGGAATCAGTGGAAGTGAATGGGTTGAGCGCCTAAGAAGCAAGAGGGTTCATCTGGAACCAGATGTGCAGAGAGTCCTGCTCTCTAAAGACTTCGTGCCAACTTCTGGTGTTACAACCAAACTCGTTGCCCACACAAGATGGCATGAGGATAACTGGGAGCAAGATCTTGAAACACTTGGTTTCAGTACTAAAGTTCCTAACCTTGAGACGGCCTGTCTTATACAAGACAGACTTTCCAACGGCACATTCGGAGCATTGCGTCTTGGTTACATGGTCATGGGCAAAATCAAACAAGGATCCATCTACCTGACTGGTGGTGCAGGGAGAAATTCCTGGCTCGCCAACTTGCGTTTATTAAACGACCAAGGAACTGTGTTTGACGGAGAGGATAATAGCCACAGAGTGGCTGTAGTATTTCAGGAATAGAACCACCATAGTTTTTAATGGGTTTTTCTTAAAAACCCTAACCTCGTTGCTTCGGCACGAGGTTTTTTCTTTTATACCAAAACATTCTCTAATTTTTCTATGCCCAAAACAAACTCTTCACTATCCTCCAAAAGTTCGGAAATCCAACCTGTAGGGTCACAAACTGAAACTTCTCGGTCAGATAGCCCAAAAAATTCCTTTCATTTTAGTGTGGCTCCTCCCCAGACCCCTCCGCCGCTAGGCGAAAAGATATGGAAAGGAAATTTTTGGTTTGCGTCCGCCAGTTATATAACTCAAATGACCGTCCCGGTGCAACCAACTCAAGTCGCCTTGAATTGTCCGAGACGGTCATTAGAAAAGACCTTTCTGTACGGTTTGTTTGCATGAATATTATAACAGGCTTATGTATAAAAACCCCGCTCCTTTCGGATACGGGGTTTTTTGTCGGAGTCGACCTCTTTGGATTAGGCACTTGCGGACGTTTTCGCAAGTTGCTTCATCCGTTCCTGAGGCGTCAAACCGTCTGACTCATCTGCCAGCGAGAGACCCTGTTCAAAGAGAAATCCCTTGATTTCCCCAACAGGCATCTTGCCAGAGCCACGAGCACCTCGGACATCAGACTCGGAGAAACAGGTAATTTCCTGTACAGTCCGAGCCCCCAGGTTTTCCACAACGTGCCGAGCACGAACACTTAAGGCGTAGGTCTAGATTTTATCCTCAACAGCGGGCCGTGCACCCTCCGAAGGCGCGGTGTTCTCCGTCATAGTTCCAGCGTCACAATATGACGGCGGGGCTAACTGACAGGACCTGGATGGATGCTGCAACTTTCGAATCGCCTTCGCTTCGACTTGACGCACTCGTTCTCGAGTAATCTTGAAGATACGCCCGATTTCTTCGAGAGAATACGGCTCATCGTCACCAATCGCAAAACGAAGGCATAACACATGGCACTCTCGGTACAACAATTCCTTGAGGACATTTCTGAGTCCCCGAAGAAACTCGTCCTGCCGGTCAAGATCGGAGAGTACTTCTGTCTTTCTGAAAATCGCACAATACAGAGCTTGTGCGCCAGGTGCGCGAAGGGCACGATCAACCTCTTTCGGTCTCATGCCGAGCCTGAAAAGAGATTTCTCTCGAAGGCTTTCATCAATCTGGTCAAGGGTCTTGCGACCGATTCCGTTGATGGCGAGGAGATCGTCCTCAGACATGCACACCAGCTTCCTGACTGAATCAACACCAGCTTGCTGAAGCTTGTTTAGAACACCTTCGCCCAGAAACTTCTTGAGAGAAGGGATCCAGCCAAAGTCAGGCACAAAAGATAGTGAGCCATCTTCAGTCTGAGACAATTCCTGTCTTAGGAAATGCTTTGTTTTCGTGAGCCACCCAGGCCCGTTTTGGCCACCGAGCTTCTGAAGAAGGTCAGTGACAACACCCTGTGCTTCGTGCACAGACACTTTGTCGAGCATGCCATTAGACATGGTCAACTCCTTTACAAGGAACCGAACGTGAGGAGTGTCAACGCGACAGTCCTGCTCAAAATCTGGAAACAACCTTAACATTAACTATTCCTTCTTGTCAAGGTCAAAATCTGATCTGCAACTGAGGAAACAGGTGCGGTTGAATCAACTGATTTTGCTCCAATTCATTCTAATTGGGGTCACTTCAATTTTTAAACCTTATTATTCAACATATTTTTGTATTTATAAAAAATAAATTAAAAAGTGCTTGACAATTATATTCAATATGCTACTATATTCTCAGAGATCGCTAGGGATCAGTGACTGGACCCGTTCGGGTCAAAGGAGTGTCTCCATGTTTCGAAAAACAACTCCATGCTGCGGTAAGGCAAGGTCACCCCTACTCATGTTTAGGTCATGTGCACGTGACCTGCTGCCACAAAGATCTAAGTGATCTGTGGCACACATGAGTGTAAAAACGTCCATGGTCAAACGACCGTCCTCACATAAGTTTTGGGAGACATAGTGTGAGGATTAAAAAACCAGCCCCGCTTGAGCAGCAGTTCAGGCGGGGTTTTTACTTACAACACCTCAAAACAACCGTGGGTAATCTGGAGCAACAAAAGCAGAGGCAAAGTAGACCCATTCTTTTTATTTGTCTATGACCTTAGTGTCATCTTCTGGGTAGTCTACGGATGTCTCCTTGGAGAATAGAAGATCTGGGTACCGTGTTCCTTTTTCATCATAGTCTACTCAATGACTTTAGTGTTATGGGCCATATACCCTGAAGCTGAAGAGAATCCACAAACACAACTCGCCACAGAAAGCTCATCCAGCTAGTATGTGGTGAGTTTTTTGTTAGAAGAAAAGCCCATCTCTTGCGAGATGGGCTTTGAAAGAACATTTTTGATCAGGCGACAGCGGACTCTTCCTGGGGAGCATCGATGATGACAAATGAATCGTCTTCGGCGACAAGCACGTGGCTGGCCTGAAGTGGAACTGGGGCATCACCAACCCTTCTTCTGTTGGCATCCTTGACCCACCTCTTCTGGTCCTTTATCTGCCTGGCGCTCAAGTTGATCGAGATTGATCTGGTGTCTAAACCCTCCGGAGGAGGATTATCAAAGACACGAACATTCCAGAAGAACTTATCAATGAGATCCAGGAGAGTTTCCTTGATCCTGTCCTTGTACTCCATAAAGAGAGGATTCTGTTCTTCCCGGACATCACGTGCAAAAGTGAACCTGACAATGCCGTACTGCTTGGATCCATTTTCATCTTTATCATCCAGGCGCATCTGGCAGAAAAAGCCCACAAGACTGAAACCGGCAGAATCAAGGTGGCCCAGGACGGACCCGCACTCATTAAAAACATTGCTGCCAGTACTGTAGCAGACACAAGTACCACTACCTTTCTGGTTACGAACATTGCGTTTCAACCAGTCACTGCTGGATTCATATGACTCAAAGAATTCCTTAACCCAATCGGGCAAGAACTCTTCGATAGCAACTGGCTGCATTGTGAACTGAACCATTACGAGGCCAGCATCTTTAAGGGACATGTTTTGCTCCTAGTTTGGTATTTGGGATCTGGAGACTATTCTAACATATTATATAATGTTGTCAACTACTTCTTGACCTAACAATATATATTGGTATTCTAAGAACAGAAAAGCACAAGGAGGTACTTATGCAAATGATGATGCAACTGAGTACGGCAATTAACCTAGTAGGTGGTGCAACCACGTCAATCTTTCCTCGAGCTGAGGCCCTACTCTTGAGCGACAACAGGTATCAAGAGGCTCTGAAATTTGTTGCTTCGAAGAAAGATATGGATAGGTATAAATCCATGATGGACTTCTTGTTTTGTGAGCTGTATACACGATGGGTCTATCACTGCATGCGTTATTACAAAGGCAGAGGACCTCTTCTTAGAGATCAGCTGAAAACTAAGGAGATCCTGGAATATGACCGTAGACTAGTTATTGCACTTGAGGTAGCAAGAAAGCTTCTTGATGAAGACAGTTGCAAAAGCTGGACCTGGTACAGATTTCAGGCAGCCCAAGCAGCGTAGACAAGATCCCCCGCAGAAGCGGGGTTTTATATACTCTTCCACTCCTTATCCTGTCTTACAAGCAAATTTTTCTTTCTTTCAGGATATTTCATTAGTATTGCAACTAACTTCTCTAGCCTTATCCCTTGTGACCCTTTTACCAAAATAACATCTCCATCCTTTACTTTATTTTTCATAAAAGAAATAGCCCCTTCTACATCTACCACAGAATTTGAATCATTTATCTCTCTTTGAAAATCCTTTGCATGTCTACCGACAAAAAGTAACATGTCAGAAACTCTTGAAGCCATAAGACCAATTCTCTCATGCTCTTTGATAGCATAATCTCCCAACTCTCTCATATCTCCTAAAATTACAACCTTTCTACCAGATGTTTGGAGATCTTTCACAACATCAAGTGCCTTCTCTACAGCAATTGGAGAAGAATTATACGTATCATCAATAATTATAGAATTATTAATTCCATCAAGTATTCTCATCCTACCAGGAGGTGGGGTATGCCCCCTAAAGGCTTCGCTCATAGCAACTACGTTTAGGTCTAGAGCTATACCACAAGAAAGAGCTGCCAGAACTGGAAAGACATGTTGAACACCCAAGACACCTTTTAAGACTATTGGTCCACTAGAACCCTCATGTTCTGCCCTAAAACGTATGCCAATAGGTTTACCACCTTCATATAAAGTTTCTAAGTGAGATGCTACTACCCCAGCAGTTTCTTCCATACCAAATGACACTGTTTTTACATCAAGTTTACTCTTTAACTCCAGTCCATACTTATCACCTCCATTAATCACTAAAACTCCGTCTTCTTTCAAAGAATATGCAATTGATTGTTCTTCTTCTATTAGCTCTCTTGGGGAATTAAAAAACTCTACATGAACTGGAATATCAGCAAAATGCGTGGCAACAACCATGTCGGGCTTTAGCCACTTGGCAATTCTTTTGATCTCACCCGGTCTATCCATACCCACTTCAAGGATTAACCATTTGGGATAGTTTCTTGAAAATATAACAAAGAAACCTTTTACTATATTTATTGCCCAGCCAGAAAAGCTGTTCCACTTGTTTGATAGGTCAAGGATAGTCAAAGGAACACCAATTTCACTGTTAAAGCTTTTTTTACTTTTTCTTGTATCAAAGAAATTTGAAAAAACCGTATATATAGCATCTTTAGTAGAAGTCTTACCAACTGTACCAGTAACAGCTACAATCCTTGGTTTATGCCTCCAAATAACTAACCTTGATTCTAAGGTTAGTATTTTAATTATTATTTTTTTCAAAATAGACTTCATCTATCTGGTGCTATGTCGTAATAGTTAATTAAAAAATCTGCTATATCAAAGAATGGATGTGTTAGGGTTTCTGATGCATATCTTGCCCCAATCGGATGTTTATTAAATAGAAATACTAGAAACTTTGGATCATATGATGGGAAATATCCAAAAAATGTATGTAAATACCTATCTTCATAGTATCCTCCATTTACAGGATCAGCAATCTGGGCAGTTCCAGTCTTAGCAGCTACACTGTAGTGTTCCAGTGCGACCTCTCCATCTAAGAGAGCTTCATCAACAACCCCTGTAAGCATTCTAGAAATTTCATTTCCAGTACTTTCTTTTATAACCCTGACGGGTTCTCCATATTCTATTTCTTTAGAAAAACCAAGATCATACTCAATTTTGGTACCAAGATGGGGTGTCACTAGCTTACCACCATTTGCTAAAACTGAAAGTGCTCTTACCATACTAATTGGTGTAATGGCAACACCTTGACCATATGAAGCAGTAGCATGCTCGATATCTCTATTACTCTCAAGATTATTTACAAGTCCACGGGCATCACTAGGAAGATCAATACCTGAAGCCTCACCAAATCCAAATGAATACATATACTCCCTAAACTTCTCACTACCAACCTCAAGTGCCACAAATGCAGCACCAGTGTTTAGAGATTCATTAAGAATTTCTTGTACTGGGACAACTCCTCTACCTTTTCCATCATAGTTCTGAATACGAGACTCATTTAAAACCAAATACCCCTTATCATGATATGTTGTATCTTTGTCTATAGATCCAGTATCGAGACCTATAGCAATTGTAATTGGTTTTACAATAGAACCCATTTCATATACGTTCTCCACTAGAGGGTTTGAAAAAGCTGAGATATCCTCTCCAGAAAAATCATTAGGATTAAACCTTGGGTAACTGTCCATAGCAATAATCTCTCCATTTTGAGGGTTTATAATAATCCCTCCAATTAAATCTCCATTCCAGTCATTCTTAATATCGTCTAAAACCTCTTCAAGATATGCTTCAACAGTTGGTTCTATGGATGTAACTAGACTTCCTTTATTTTCTTTAGAGTAAGAAATACTTTTATTTATATTAGAGAATATTTCTGCAAAGAAATTCACGTAAAGATTTCCATCTCCCCTACCTAATGTTTGCTCATAGTATCTCTCTAGTCCATATCTACCAGCTACCTGATCACCACTGTATGCAATGATACCAAGAGTATGTGAGGCCATATCTTCTCCTGGATAGAACCTCCACCTTTCCTTAAAGACATCAAGACCCTCTATATCTAAATCCTTTATTCTTTTTGCCAAATCCTCCGGTATTCTATCAGCCACCTCTTCATAAGGATCATTTATCTTCCCAGCCCTCAAGAAAAATTCATCCTTTTGCACCTCTATTATCTCTGACAATTTTTCATAAGTATATTCAGAATCAGACAAGATGCTTGGGTTGATAGCTACAATATATCCTGTCTTTAAAGTAGCTCCCGATATCTTCTCACCATCTTTGGTTGTGAAATAAATTGATCCTCTATCAAAAACAGTGCTATTTGGCTTTACATACTGTCTATCACCCTTATTAGCAAAAGACTCTCCATGTAATATTTGAACATAGTATAATCTTCCGATTAGAAGTAGACCAAACAAGAGTACTAGTACGGAAAGTAGTCTGATCCTGAAATTCATATTATCGATTCAAAGACAAATTTGTATCCTTCTTTCCAGCAAAAGTAATGTTTTCTGCAGGAACATAGCCCCTATCTAGAGCATATTCAATATCAATTGAGTTTTTTAGAGTTATATATTCAAATTCTAACTCACTTACTTTAGTATTTAGTGTAGCAAGAGAATTACCAACCTCTTCCCTCTTAACAATATTTAGAACAGTACTGTTAACAAGGAACATATAGGCAATAAATGAAGAAACTATGGTTATGGCAAGAAGCCAAAACATTATCTTCTCTTTATGTAATTGTGAAATAAACTTAGTCATTTTTTTCAAATATTCTTAACTTGGCACTTCGTGAACGAGGGTTCTCTTTCCTCTCTTCCTCTGCTGCAACAATTGGTTTTTTAGTAACCCTTTTCCCTAAACCTTCATCTTCTAGCTTTCTAAAAAACTTTTTTACCTCTCTATCCTCCAAAGAGTGAAATGAGATGACTGCCATACGTCCACCTGGGTTTAGAAGTCCAAAACTTTTTTGAAGTCCTTCCCGTAGAGCACTAAATTCATCGTTGACTGCAATCCTTAAAGCTTGAAAAGTTTTTGTAGCTGGATGGATTTTTTTAAAATGATAGAACTTTGGAGTAGCCCTCTTAACAACATCAACTAGTTTCAAAGTAGTCTCAATAGGTCTACTTGCCACTACCTCCCTTGCGATTCTTCCAGAAAACTTTTCATCTCCGTAGGCCCGAAGTATTGTCTTAATAGTCTCCTCATCCCAGTTATTGAGAATATCTTTTGCGGTGATACCCTCTCCTGACATATTCATTAGAAGTGGTTCATCTCGCTCAAAAGTAAATCCTCTACCGGATTCTTTTATCTGATCAACTGATGTTCCTAGATCAAATAAAATAGCGTCAAAACCTCTACCCAAAGAATCAATTTCTCTGAAGTTCTTGTGAATCAACTCAACTTCATCTGAAGAAACATTTGGATCTTGATCAAAAGCAATAATAGATATATTTGGATATTTTTCCCTCACATATCTAGAATGTCCTCCTGCTCCGTATGTAGCATCAACAAAAATTCCCTTATTCTCTAGATGTAATCCATCTATGGATTCTTGTAAAAGAACTGACTTGTGTATCATATGCTCTCAAGTTTCTCGGAAAGCTGTTCAGCCTGCTTTTCCATACCCTTCTTGTATGCTTGCCATCTTTTTTCATCCCAGATTTCAATTCTTTTTGAAACTCCGGCAAAGACGACCTTAGACTTTATATCGGCAAATTTTTTTAAGTGCTCTGGAATAAGGATTCTACCGATTGAATCAACTGATACTTCCTGAGCTCCTCCGTAAATGAATCTATGTATTCCTCTTTGGTCACTTTTAGTCCAACCACTACCTAACTCTTCTGCAATTTTTTTCCATTCTTCCGGTGTGTAGAGAAACAAACAACTATCAAGTCCTCTGGTGATTATGATTTTCTTACTAACTAGTTTTCTGAAAGTAGACGGAAGTGAAATTCTTTTCTTATCATCAACTGTATGTGTGTATTCACCTATGAACATAATATTTTCTCACCAACCCCCGATGGGGAGTCCCTGATTCGGGATCGTCAATGTATTCGATCTCGAACCAAGGACTAACAACGGCTCGTGAGTTCATAGTAAGGAAAATATTAAATTTCCCACTTTTTCCCACTTACCTACCATTATATACCACCCAATCCCACATTACTAACTGTAGTTATCCACAATAAATATGCTGTTATTGCTAACTAAAGACCGTTGTGGTTTCATATAGGAAGAACCAGACCTTTAAAGAAAGGGTCTTAAATGACCACCGCCAGAGAACCCAGCGTAAGAGAGCAAATTGAGTCCGGCAAACTTACCATCAGTGGCCTTATAGAGGAAGAGGACAGCATCAACCTATCTGGCATGACCATAGATGGTGATCTAACTATTATTGACTGTGAGATTAGTCATGACTTGGATCTGAGTCAAACCAAGATAAATGGCTCACTCACTCTCATAAGAGTTTCTGTAACGGGTAAATTGTCGCTGACTAATTCTTCTATAAAAAATAACTTGGTTATAAATCATTCCTGGATCAATGGAACCTTACTCATGAACGGCTCTTTAATAGAGGGTGAGGTTCAGTTTGTGTCGACAAATTTTTCTGGTGAATTACACCTAATGAGTACAACTATAAAATTAAACTTAGTTTGTATAAAAACCGAGTTTGCAAATAGTCTTTATTTATCAGGTCTATCTGTTGAGGGTGGAATAGTTATTGAAGGTGGAGTTATAGAAGGAGACGTCCATGTTGATAACAACATTGCCTTGGGTCTTTATTTCTTCACTATCAAGGGAAGCGGGGTTCATATTGGCTATATGAGCCTAAGAGATCTTTTTGACAGAATAGCTAATAAATGAGCAAACCCCCGCACCACGCGGGGCTTTTATTACCCTTGATATTTATTACACAAAATGTACTATACAGATTGGACGGTTCTTTAACGTAAAGAGAACCATTTAACCTTTTTGTGGCACATGTGTCACACGAAATAAAAGGAGGATGACATGTCATCCACAGAAGAGAAGGTATCGGATTTCTTTAAAATGTTACATGAGAACGAACTTACACTCAAACAGACAACAGTACTTTTATCAGCCATATCTGAATCACCATATAGTATCGGTCAAATGGCTCAGTTGGTGAAAGTGCTAACTATTAAGGGGTGGAGTTCTGAGGATATAGCACAATTTGCACAATATCCGGATCACAAGACAATTCGAGCCATATCCAATGGAAAAAGTGGCCTCAATTTACACAGTCCGATAAATACAACCAAACACCCAAGTATTCCTCCCTTGTGGCATATAGAAAGCCATGATCCATCGCTTGGCACTATAACCCTAGAAAAGCGGGCTGACGGTGAGCTTTACGTTAATGGGAGAAAGGTAGTCTTGTTTATCCACAAAAGTCAGACCCCTGTGGTCCAACTTGATACCCTTCAAGAAAAAGTCACCAGGAAATTTGGGGGGATACTGTTGAACGCAACAATCCTTGAATATCTTCTGAAACACCAAGAATTAATACCCTTATCTTGGAAGCTGAAATCGGTTTTGTTTTTGGGAACCACTTTCGGAAATCATGATGGAAAAGATTTTGTCCGGTGCCTATGCTGGGCCGGCCCTGGATGGGGTCGATATGTCGTGTATAGTGACAATTACGTAGGTCCGGAGCATGCAATCGCATCTCTAGTTGCATAATACAGTTGCCCCGCACCATGCGGGGCTTTTCTTTACCTCGGTCTCATCAAAGGAAATATCTGTGCTTCTCTGACAGATACACCAGATAAGACTGCAA